>CAZODB010000018.1:15037-19086 GCA_964578425.1 uncultured Herbinix sp. | reverse complement strand
TTGGAAGTCTTCCTGGAGACAGTGTATATCTCATATGCTGATTTAGATAATCCTTAACATATTCAATTGCCCCCCTGATATCCTCTGATGCAGACCCTACTTCCTCTCTTGAAAATTCATGCTTCAACCTATCTAATCCTTCCTCAGGAAGTATAGTATAGGTTTCATAGACAAACTTGCGATATATGCTTTCATTTTCATGAAATTTCTTAAGCTTTGAATAAGCCGTATGTGATGATAGAGCTAAAAAACCAGCATCATAGAATGGTAAGTCAAGCTTGTCGTCTATATAGTTGGGTAGGTTATAGCTATAGTTATAGATACCTACTTCGATTCTCTTGTCAGAAGTAGCAGCCAAATCATACTCGAAGCTAACTTCATTCTTCTCACTAAATATAGTAAAATAGGGGGCATATATATATTTCCTGTTTGCCTTATCATACCTAACCTCAATTTTCCCTTGATTAATATCATTTCTATAGGGAGATTGATTTAGTAATACAGAGGCACCTATGGCAGGTTCATAATCCTCCTGCGAGATATTAGATATCATCTCATTATAATTCTTTCTAATTCGTCTTGAATGAGTATCCCAGCTGTCTCCGGTATACTCACTTCCTACATATCCCTTTAAATATATACCCTCAATCACCGATTGTAATGGTGCTTTTATGTGCAGGTGCTCGCTTTCATCATAGCGAATCTGATCTACCCTGCCAAGATCACCTAAGCCGAGCCCTCCCAAGCCATCAATTCTACTTGGGCGTATCCTGAGCTTAGCCTCATTAAGCTTATTAAAAACATCCTCAAAGGATAAGTCTGTCATAAAGGTTTGAATCCTCGTCTTTGTTTCATAAACAGCATTATAGTTATTGTATTTTTCAGTTGGAACAAACTGCTTGATAATAAGAAAGAGCAAGAGCACCAGTAGGCTAAATATCGCTGCAGCTCTAATGCTGATACGGCGAATCATACTTTTATGAATATTATCATGGCCTTTGTGCAATGAGGATTTATCATGGGAGAATCCATTGGATATAACCAAGAAAACAAACACCAATATATAAGCTATGAAATCTACTTCTGGTGGAGTCACACCCATAGAAAAGCTAATTATTGCAGGAATAAGCAGAATTATATAGCAAAATATCTTTCCATAGCCACGAATCAAGGACAAGGTAATAATTCCAACCACCGGTATGATTATCATTATAAGCAGTAAGGTTATGTCTCTATCAGCCCAGCTGCGGTCAGCGACAAAGCTATAGGCAGGAAAACCATAATAATCACTGGCGCGCCTAATAATGGCATTCTCTAGAAGAAAAACGCCGTTCTTTAATTGACTATACCTATTATATAAAATTCCACCATATATAGTAAGCACTATTACTATTTTAATTAATTCAAACTTTGGGAAGAGCGATAGAGCAATAAATATTGCTTGGGAGATAATTATAGCTATAATAAGCTGGCTGTTAATAATCTGCAGATCAAAGCATTTTATAAAAATAGTCATGAAGCAATAGCTTCCAACAAATATAACAAATGCCTGTAAAAGCCTCATATATATCGGAAACTTCCTATGATTTTCCTCTGATAGATAGACTGTATTGCTAAATACTATATCCTCTTTTCTCTTATTTACCATGTGCTCACCATCACTTCTAACCCAGCTTTAATCCTTCCAAATCCATCTTCATATTTAATGAATTTATAGAGTACAAACCTATGCCTGTATCTGTAATCTTTCTAATCAGCTCAGTATCAATGGGATTATCCCAATTAACATCCTCTCCCTTATGGGCGCCGTAATCCTTAACATGGCTAATATATAGAATCTGCCTATCAATAGCTTTTATTAATAACAAGGTTTCCAGCTGCCTATCTGTCACTGTCTTCGTTACATAGAACAAATCTGTATATTGATCATTTGGATATTCCGCAAAATAACCAGTAAGCATATCCACATCCTCTATATAGGGACCACAGTTAAGAAACCCATCAACTGCCTCATACAAATCCTTCTCATTGACAATCCTGATTCTTCTACTAGAACAGAGCTTCTTATCATACCAGGCTAAATAGTGTATCTGTCCCTTTAGCATAAAGGAGTAAGAGAGAGAAAGGGCACATTCTAATATAGAATCTACGGCCATAAGCACATCCTCATCCCTTGGAATGCCCATATCTACAAATATCACTACAGAGCAATTCATAGGCTCACTAAAATCCTTAATCATCAGCTGATTCTGCTTTCGGCTAAGCTTCCAATGTATCCTTGCAGGACGATCACCCTCCCTATACTCCCTGATACCAAAAACCTCAGAGGGATCGTCTCCAGCCTTATAAGTAGAAAAACTATCACTTTCCACCTGCATCTTAGAGCTATTCTCCAGATAATTCTCTGTCAATTCATAATAACGAGGCAGAACAGCCACCTTTACTAGATTAAGATTACTCTTCCTTAATGAAAACAGCTTTAGATAATCAAATATGCGCACCCTTGTAATTGAGATGCTCAAATTCCCTGCGTGTTCGGATATCAGATTACAGGCAACTGTGGTAGTTGATCGCCGATCAACAGTAACATAGAAATTCTGCTTATAGCTCTTTTTCTGAACGGAAAATATATTCTGGTAGCCTAGAGAAATATTTACATTTGATACAGGAAATATAGTTGGATTATGTAGCTGTATAGATATCGGTATAGTGTCCCCTTTACCCACTACATGAACTATTGAAATCAAATCATAAGAAAGCCTTCCATATACATAGCTTAATATGGCAAACAAAAGAAATGGTAGAAGCATTACAGTAAAAAAAATGATTCCCATAAAATATTCATTATATAGAATAGCTAGCAATCCCGTGATTACTATGATTGCTAAATATCTGATTTTATTATGCAGCATAACAACCATGCCTTTCCTAATATCTACTAGCTTTGGGCTTATTAACTGTCACCATAGTCTGCCGCCGCCCCCTTGGAAATAATCCTTGGCGCTTTTACTATCCTTAATATATCATCCAATAGGTTGTCCACTGTTATATTATTCACTCTAGCTTTAGCCCTTAATATCATCCTGTGGGCTACTACATCCTTAAAAACAAACCCCACATCAGAGGGTATTACATAGTCCCTTCTGCTTAAAAATGCTGTTGCCTTTACCATATTCATTATAGCTAAGGTTCCTCTCGGACTCACTCCTAATTCGATTAAAGGATTATCTCTTGTATGCCTAACCAATAAGGCTATATATTCATATATGGAATCGTGGATATAGACCTCGTCCACTATGTTCTGCATACGAAGTATCTCATCCCTTTCCACCACTTGAACTACATTCTCCAGCGGATTTGAACTCTGTCTTTGCTTTAGTATATCTATTTCACTTTTTATATCCGGATATCCCATGGATAGTCTTATCATAAATCGATCAAGCTGTGATTCAGGTAGCATCTGGGTTCCTATGGAGCCAATAGGATTTTGAGTCGCCATAACAACAAAAGGCTTCGGCACATCTCTTGTAACACTATCTACAGTAACCTTACCCTCCTCCATCACCTCGAGCAAGGCAGACTGGGTCTTACTGGATGTTCTATTGATTTCATCAGCCAAAAACAAATTACACATAATAGTACCAGGCTTGTACTGATAGCTTTCTCCGTCCTTAGAGAGCAGATGAAAGCCTACTACATCCGTAGGTAGTACATCCGGGGTAAACTGAAGTCTATTATGCTTAAGAGCCATGGCTTTAGAAAATGCCAATGCCAATGTGGTTTTTCCTACTCCTGGATAATCCTCCAATAATATATGTCCCCTAGCTAATATAGCCGTAAGAACCTTACCGATAATAACCCGTTTACCTATTACCACATTGTTTACTTCATTCATAATCTGAATTGCTTTATTATTATAAACTCCCATACCATGACCCCAATCGTAGAATTTTGTTGCGATATTTACTATGTTTTAACTGATTTTACTATAATTGTCTACTGGCTAATTATATCATATTAAGACTACAATTCAACGTATTAAACTACTA
>CAZODB010000018.1:13536-14937 GCA_964578425.1 uncultured Herbinix sp. | reverse complement strand
TAAGGCACTATTGACTTCTGCGGTGAAACGTTTAAAATATCATCATGAGAATACTATGGAGGTAGCAAAGTGAACAAATCAAAAAAAGCTATAAAGAGCCCACAAAATTCTAATAAGAAACAGTTTACCATCAGTCCAATAGTCTGGATTGTTATAGGTACTGTATTGGGATTAGCCTTACTTGTCGGCTTATTGGTCGATCAATTCTATAAAAGTCCTTTAGTAACCATTGACGGCAAGAAATATTATCTTGAGGATATGACCTATCAATTCTACTCATCGGAGTCAACCTATGATTATATTAACCAGCTATATGGCGGTTCTTATTGGGACATGCCCTATAGTGATACTTCAGATATGACTGTTCGTGATTTTGCTAAGGTAGAAACAATTAATAACTTTATATATGAAGAAACCCTCTATAATGAGGCAATATCAAATGGCTATACTCTTACACAGGATGAGCTTGATAAGATTGATGATGATATTAATTCAACTCTTAATAATTCAAGTTTTAGTGATAACTTTATTAAAAAGAATGGCTTCACACAGGAATATCTTAAGGATATCTTTACAAGGAATACATTAGCCACCCGATTTAAGAAGGATGTAATAGATGCATTTGATATTGATGACGAATCAATCAAAGCAGGCATAACCTATAATGATTATAGACAATATAATATTGAATACCTGAGTATTTCTACCAAGAAGACCAATGAAGTAGATTCATCTCAGACACCTATGGAGGCAAAGGAGAAACAGCTTGTACTTGATATAATTTCTGACCTAAGAGATAAAGCCTTAAACACAGAGGATTGGGCCACTTTAATACCTGAAGATGATGATACAGTTAGATACAGAACCAGCAATTTTACTTCTAAGGATACTTATTTCTCAGAGGATTTAACGAATATCATGATGGGCATGGGAAATGGTGACATCACTGAGGTTATAGAGGAAGAGGACGGCTATTATGTGGTTAGAATGATAAATAATAATTCCTCAGAGGCTTATGACAAGGCTGTGGACGATGCTATAAAAAAAGTGGAAGAAGAGTCCTTCACCAAGGAATACACAGACAATATTCTACCCAATCACACATATGAGCTAAATTCTAAAGCCATCAGTAACCTTAGAATGGGCCGCATAACATTAGTTGACTAATTTTTCCTATTTTGCTGTATAATATTTTACTTTCCTGAAATAATAATAAATGACTCTACTCACTTTATTAAGGAAGGAGATCATATGGCAAAGAATAAGAACAATAATTTTAAGAACACCAACAAAAATTCATCCAAGAACAGCAACAAAAACCAGACTAGAAACTCTACAAAAAACACTCATGCAGAGGTACCTGATAGTTCACCGAGCCGCAGTGGCCCAGGCGGCGACTAA
>CAZODB010000018.1:1826-13436 GCA_964578425.1 uncultured Herbinix sp. | reverse complement strand
AATAATAACAGCACGTGCATCGGTTTAGCTAATAAAACACTGGACAAATGTCTCAAACTGTAATAGATTAATATAAAAATAGTTTTGGGGGAGTAGTATTATGATTATAGGTACACCAAAAGAGATTAAAAACAATGAATTCAGAGTAGGGCTTACTCCTGCTGGAGTAATGGCTTTAAAAAAACAAAACCATGAGGTTCTCGTAGAAAAGGGAGCAGGCATAGGAAGCGGCATCAGTGATGAAGCCTATATAACTGCAGGAGCAGTTATATTAAAGTCTGCGAATGATATTTATCAAAAAGCTGACTTGATAGTGAAGGTAAAAGAGCCGATAGAGCAGGAATACGAGTATCTAAGGCCTGGCTCAGCAATCTTTACCTATCTTCATTTAGCACCGAATACTAAATTAGTAAAGATCCTTCTTGAGAAAAGGATTACTTCTATAGCGTATGAAACAGTACAGATGCCCAATAATTATCTTCCACTTCTTGCGCCTATGAGTGAGGTTGCGGGGCGTATGTCTGTCCAGATCGGAGCGAATCTTTTGCAGAAAAACAATGGAGGCCTCGGAACATTGCTAGGAGGCGTTCCCGGCGTACCAGGAGCAAATGTGGTCATCGCCGGTGGCGGTATTGTCGGTACGAATGCAGCCAGAATGGCAGCAGGGCTTGGTGCCCATGTAACGGTACTGGATATTCGTAAGGAGAGGCTTAACTTCATTGACGAAACATTTAACGGACGTGTCTTCACCATGTTTAGCAACGAATATAATCTAAATAAAATCCTTAAGGGGGCTGATCTTGTAATCAGCACAGTTTTAATACCCGGTGCCCAAACTCCAAAGATTATTACAGAAAAAATGGTCAAAACCATGAAACCCGGCTCAGTAATAGTTGACGTAGCTATCGACCAGGGCGGCTCTGTTGAAACAATTAAGAATACGACTACCCATGAAGACTCTACCTTTATCCAACATGGAGTAATCCATTACGCAGTTGCGAACATTCCTGGCGCGGTTCCCAAGACTTCCACATATGCTCTTACAGGCGTTACCCTGCCATATCTTCTTAAAATGACCGAAAAGGGTATTAATGAAGCTATGCTAAAGGATTCATCCTTATTACTGGGACTGAATACATATAATGGCTTTTTAACTTGCAAAGGTGTGGCCGAAGCTCAAGGACTTGATTATACCAATCCAAAGGAGATTTTATAACTGTAATAAAAAATTACGATCATTTCACTAGGCAGCGGTTGTTGGCCCTCTTTACAATTTAACAATATCTTGGCCGAGTTGGACCACCTATTCCATATGGTAATAGAAACTCAGGAATTCCTGATGCATATGGTACGATTTCATAAAGCTGAAAATATATTATTACCATCTAGTACCAGGTACCAACAATAATGGTACTAATAAATACTTGTGCAATTCTTTCTGCATTGTTATAATCAAAGCTATAAAATACATACCTTCTGAAAGGAAAATTATGAATATTATCATTGTTGGCTGCGGCAAGGTAGGATCAACCTTAGCTGAGCAGCTTGATCAGGAAGGCCATGATATCATTGTTGTCGATAATAAAGCATCATCCATCGACAGTGTAACTAATTTTATGGATGTCATGGGTATTGTCGGAAACGGTGCAAGCTATCATGTTCTTTCAGAGGCTGGTATCGAAAAGACAGACCTTTTAATTGCTGTGACTGGGTCGGATGAGCTTAACCTGCTGTGCTGTCTAATAGCCAAAAAGGCCGGCAAATGCCATACAATAGCCAGAGTACGTAACCCAGGGTATAATGATGAAATTGAATTTATTAAGGAAGAAATAGGTCTATCTATGACCATTAATCCTGAGCTTGAAACAGCCATCGAGATGTCAGCCTTGATTAATCTTCCCTCTGCTATAGAAATTGACACGTTTGCTAAAGGTAAGGTTGAATTACTTAGGTTCCACGTGCCTGAACATTCTGTTCTGAATAATATGAAGGTAATGAACCTATCATCAAAACTCCAAAGCAAGGTACTGGTCTGTATAGTGGAGCGAGAGGATCAAGTATTTATTCCCTCTGGAAGCTTTCTGCTACATACAAACGATATAATTTCAATTATAGCCTCTCATAAAAATGCCATTGACTTTTTTCGTAAGGCAGGTATTTTCGTTAACAGGAGTAAAAAAGTCATGCTTATTGGAGGCGGTACCTTAACCGTGTACCTTGCTAAGAGACTAGCGGCTTCAGATATTAAAGTAACTATTGTAGAGCAAAATATGGAACGTTGTGAGGAGCTTAGTGATTTACTTCCGAATGCAAGGATTATTAATGCCAATGCTACCGAAAAGAATGTGCTTTTAGAGGAGGGTATTGATGATACAGAAGCCTTTGCCTCACTAACTAACTATGATGAGGAAAACATCCTACTATCTCTATATGCAAAAAAGCGTTCTAATGCAAAGGTGTTTACTAAGATAACACGTATGACATATGATGATATAGTCGGAGAAATGTCCCTCGGAGTAATAATAAACCCCAAACTGGTTACAGCCGATCGTATTCTACAACATATACGGGCGATGCAAAACTCTAGGGGCAGCCATGTTGAGACATTATATAAGCTTGTAGATAATAAAGTAGAAGCCCTGGAGTTCTATGTAAGAAGTAACGCCAGGCTTCTTGGTGTACCATTGGAAAAGCTAAATCTAAAACCAAATCTCCTAGTCAGCTGTATCAATCGTAAAGGGAAAATAATTATTCCTAACGGGCAGGACCATATCGAGGTCGGAGATACTGTTATAATAGTAACTACCAATGCGGGCTTGGATGATTTAAATGATATTTTAATATAGTTTTAATTAGCAAAAAATTATATGGGTAAATGTATATATTATAAGGAGCTATCATGAATAGATCGATTATACTACATGTATTAGGATGGATATTAAATTTTGAAGCTGCCTTTATGGTACCGCCAATTATTGTTGCTATTATTTATGGTGAAAAAAACGGGATAGCCTTTCTAATTACAATTGGGCTTTGCCTTTTATTTGGGATACCCCTATCTATAAAAAAACCAAAAAGTCGGGTATTCTATGCCAAAGAGGGCTTTATATCCGTTGCTCTTGGATGGATTGTTCTTAGCTTTTTCGGATCTCTTCCCTTCTTTATAAGCGGACAGATTCCCCGTTTTGTGGATGCAATGTTTGAGATAATATCCGGTTTTACAACCACAGGCTCCAGTATATTAAGTGATGTAGAGGCATTGGATTACTGTATGCTGTTTTGGAGAAGCTTTACCCATTGGATCGGAGGTATGGGTGTATTAGTATTTATTCTTGCTATACTTCCATTGGCAAGGGGAGAGAGCATGCATATTATGCGTGCCGAAAGTCCAGGACCATCAATAGAGAAGCTTGTACCTAGAATGAAGACTAGTGCTGCCCTTTTATATGGCATCTACATTGGAATGACAATAGTTCAGATATTATTTCTTCTGGCAGGCAGAATGCCTCTGTTTGATGCGCTTACCCTAACCTTTGGCTCTGCAGGCACAGGGGGATTTGCTATAAAAAGCACCAGCATTATGCCATATTCTCCATATCTACAAAATGTCATAACAGTATTTATGTTCTTATTCGGAGTAAACTTTAATTTTTACTATCTTTTTCTGCTTCGTAAAGCAAAGGATGCCTTTAAAATGGAAGAGGTAAGATGGTACTTTATTATAGTAATAAGTGCTATATTTCTTATTTCCTTAAACACCGGCGGCTTTAGCGGCTTCTTTGATGCCATACAGCATTCGGCTTTTCAGGTTTCTTCTATAATAACAACCACAGGATATGCCACCTTGGATTTTAATTACTGGCCTACATTCTCAAAAACAATACTTGTACTACTAATGTTTATCGGTGCCTGTGCCGGCTCTACAGGCGGAGGCATTAAGGTCTCTCGCATCATTATTCTTTTTAAAACCATAGGCAAGGAAATGTCTTATCTGGTTAAAAGAAGGAGTGTAAAGGTCATTAAACTAGACGGTAAGAAACAGGAAAGTGAAACCATAAGATCTATCAATGTATTTTTTGTTACCTATATTATGATATTTGCGACATCCTTATTAATAATCTCCCTAGACAACTTTGACTTTATCACAAGCTTTACAGCCACGGCAGCCACTCTTAATAATGTGGGACCGGGCTTAGAACTTGTCGGACCCATGGGAAGTTTCAGTGAGTTTTCCGATTTATCAAAGCTTGTTATGATGTTCAACATGCTGCTAGGAAGGCTAGAGATATTCCCAATTCTGCTCCTCTTCTCACCAAGCGTCTGGAAAAAATAAAAGGATGTCTCAAAATATCCTATTAGCTTTTCGAGACATCCTATTAGTTTAGCAGTATCTTGGGCGGATTGGACCACCTATTCCATATGGTAACAAAAATTCCGGAATCCCAGATGCATATGGTGCAATCTCATATTGTTGAAAGTATACTATCACTCCTCTGCTATTTATATAAAAACTCTTGGGATTATAATTCTCTTTTACAAGTTCTTTAAAATTCTCAAAATAGGGGAAAACCTCGACCTCAGCCATGGATATCTGAATAATCTGTTCAACAATAGCATCTGTTATAAAAGCATTTATATCATCCGGCATCACAAATAAATCCTTAATTCTTATAGGTGAGCTATTGGCTATATTCCATGAATCCGAGTTTCTAATTGTCATGCCATGGGCTCCCCCGGTATATTCATATCTGTCAAAATATAAACTTAGAACACAATTTCGATTATAAGTTACATCATAAACCGTTACAGCATCAAAGGGCCGTACCGGGAAATTATTCGCCATAGCATATTCATATTCGACCATAGCAGTTTGATATAGTTTTCTTATATTTGTTTTAACATACATATAGCTTTCAGTCTGATAATAGTGGTTTATCTTGTCAAGTGTGGTCTGGTAACTATCTGAGCTGAAGTATGGATATCTAACTGTATAGCTAAGAATAAGAACTCCTTTATAGTACATATCCTGCTGCAAGACCTTGTCGTATACAATTACTCGGTTACCTGGCAAATAGCTCCCTCCCAATATGGGTATCCTTAGCACATTTTATGCCATAATGAGGCGTCCTATTCAGAAAAATATTTACTTTATCTTAAGCTGTTATTTAAGCTTATCTAACGGGGCAAGCACCAGTCTCACAGTCCGCATCTATAATATCATGCTGCTCATTGTTATCATAGCTTGCCAATAGCTCATAATTAATAGACTTAACTTGACGAATACGCTCTTCATAATCCTCACGGCTGGTGGTCTCATAAGGAAGCAGAGGATATGTCTCCTCCATAAGCGGAAGGAATGTAATTCCTACGACAGAGTCAAAATTATCATATAACCAATGTGATATATCCTCCCACTCATGCTCTCTTACATGAACAGTTATGGACGAATTATGATCAGACCAGTTCTCCATAGAAAGCTTATAAAGCTCCAGCTGCTCAATGGCACCCACATCATACTTTGTCCTTCCCTCAGGAGCCTTAATGGGAAACTCAATAACCTTTATCGTGCAATTCTCATCAGTCTGACCGTTCTCATTATGAATCGGGAAGCTCCCTTCTGCTTCAATCATCTTATATAAAGGATCAGTAACTGATATTCTGATTCTGCGGATATAATAACTAGAGTGAGCAAAATGTATACCGCTACTTACGCAGGGCAATGTGGACAAACTTCCTTCAGGCTTTATAGTCGTCATAAGCTTAGGTGGTTGTATATTAAGCATGGCAGAGTAGCTCTTACCTTCCTTATGAACCTCTTTACGAAGCTTCTTAAGTAAATTCGCCAAGTCATCATAGCTCATACCAGTCTTATTAACCATATCCATCATTCCTGTGAGGGATATACCTATTATTCTGTCCTCCTGCATAACCTTATTCCATTCAGGAAGCTCCGCATCAACCAAGGTCATTCTAATAGCTACTCTTGTTGATAGCTTTATGGTATCTATAAGCTGCTCTTCATCAAGAACAGAACCCTTTACAAAACCAATAAGATTATTGGTTGTAAGATTACAGCACTGCTTTGATTGGAGTAGAATTTCTCCACATGGATTACAGCCCTTAAATGTCGGCTTTCTACGCAGAGCCTCGGAACCGTTAATAAAGCCAGGTTCTCCATTTACCTTAATTGAATCTATAATTTCCTTTATTCTCTCTAAAGATGGACGATGATTATACAGGATTGAATTATTGCTCATTTTTCTATGAGAAATATCAGTATCCTCTATCCATTTACCATCAACAACCTTGTAAATGTTACGTTTGGCGTTAATTACCTCATCATCATCCTCATCACATATAACCATCATCGCACTTCTTCTTACACCGCCAGATACCACGTTCTCACTAATTATAGTAGCAATATCCAGCGCATCTAGAGTCTGTAGGATTCCATTCTCCCTTCGATTAATCACCTTGTTTATTTTCTCAAACATTCTCTTAATCGATTTATGTCCTGATGCTCTTCCGCCAAACCTCTTTAGTCTTTCGCCTTCAGGCCTTACATAGCTATAGTCAATAATAACTCTTGTTACATCCTTATATTCATCCAAAGAAAGCAGCTTAAAAAAGCTTTCCAATGCATCACACCAGCCCTCTTTGCTGTCGCCAACTAAGATAACAGCGATAGAGTTATCACTCTTATCGAGGATGCACTTAGTATCCTCCATATCCTCCTTAGGGGTCGCGGCTCTTACTGTACCGTCATATCTACCCTCTAGGCTAACAGGACGAACTTTTGGTAGCTTATCTACCATTTCTCTTGTAATGCGAACTCCAACACCACTGCCTACCATAAGAAGGTAAAACACATCTACCAAATCAGAGAACTTTTCGATATTTGTAAAGGCACAATTGTAATTGGACAGGGGATACTTCTCCACCACCTCGGTGCCGCCCATATAAAGGGTTCTCCCAGATGTAAAGGTCTTTAGATTAAAAAGCTTATCAAATAGATGCTCTGCCTCCTTAACCTCCTCTTGCATATTGATGCTTTGTCCCATCTTCTTCTTATACTTAATTCCCAGATTTATATTATACTCAGTGGTTCTAAGAACCGTCTCATACCAAGTCTCTCGTCTTTTTTTCTCCTCCAGGTATCTGGAATAGGTTCTTAAATATACAAACTCACCAATATGGCTAAGTGGGCTTTTTATATTACGATATGTACTTAAAAATTCATCAGACAATAAATGCTTCATATACTTCCTCCTATCCTATGTATCCGCTAAATCTTATATATCTTATTATGCTCTTATTTTATAATACTATAAGTTGCTCATAGTTTATAAGGCAAAACACAACATGTAGTGCTTTACATTATATATAAATACTATATCTATGTCAAGAACTAATTGAGAACAGTTATCAATGTGCCGTTTTAGCTCATTTACTTGCAAAATATAATAAATAGGTTTATAATTGGTCATAATCAATATATAAACTTGCGTTGATAAAAGCTACGATTTAAGAAATCTTCAGAGAACCGATGGATGGTGCGAATCGGTGATAGACTAAATCCTTCCACTTTTGGAGCAATTGACGATGAGTCAAAGGCTGGTAACCTATATAATACCTTCGAGTGGTCGTAAGATTTACGGCAATTTGGGTGGCAACGCGGAAACCTTCCGTCCCATGGTATCTTATTGGGATTGAAGGGTTTTTTTATTAGGAGGATAAATCCTCCGTTATAAGCAGTAACATAATATAATTTATTAGGAGGATTAGGATGCTTGATTTAAAATTTGTAAGAGAAAACACCGATATTGTAAAACAGAACATCAAGGACAAATTCCAGGATCATAAGCTTGAATTAGTAGATGAGGTGATTGCTCTTGATCTCGAGAACCGCAATGCAAAGCAGGAGGCAGATAATCTCAGATATGAACGCAATACTATCTCCAGGCAAATTGGTGGTTTGATGTCACAGGGTAAAAAAGAAGAAGCTATGGAGCTTAAGAATAAGGTTACTGAGCAGTCTGACCGCCTGAAGGCACTTGAGGAAAGAGAAGCCGAGCTTGGCAAGAAAATAACTCAAATCATGATGACTATACCAAATATAATAGATCCTAGCGTTCCCATCGGTAAGGATGACAGCGAAAATGTCGAAATAATGCGCTACGGCGAACCTGTGGTTCCAGATTTTGATATACCATATCATATTGATCTAATGGAAAGTAAAAGCGGTATAGACTTAGATAGTGCCAGAAGGGTCGCGGGTAATGGATTCTATTATCTTATGGGAGATATCGCAAGACTTCATTCCGCAGTTATATCCTATGCTCGAGATTTTATGATTGATCGTGGTTTTACTTATTGTATTCCACCATATATGATTCGAAGTGAGGTTGTTACAGGTGTTATGAGCTTTGCAGAAATGGAAGCCATGATGTATAAGATTGAAGGCGAAGATCTTTATCTTATCGGTACCAGTGAGCATTCTATGATAGGCAAATTCATTGATACAATTATACAGGAGGATACCCTCCCACAGACGCTTACCAGCTATTCACCTTGTTTCCGTAAGGAAAAGGGCGCTCATGGACTTGAGGAAAGAGGAGTATACCGAATCCATCAATTTGAGAAGCAGGAAATGATAGTTGTATGTAAGCCTGAGGATAGTATGATGTGGTACGATAAGCTTTGGCAAAACACTGTGGATTTATTCCGCACTCTAGATATACCTGTACGAACATTGGAGTGCTGCTCCGGTGATTTGGCAGATTTAAAGGTAAAGTCAGTGGATGTAGAGGCATGGTCTCCGAGACAACAGAAATATTTTGAGGTTGGTAGCTGCTCTAATCTAGGCGATGCACAAGCTAGAAGACTAAGGATCCGTGTAGTCGGGGAGGATGATAAATACTTTGCCCATACACTTAATAATACTGTAGTTGCTCCTCCTAGAATGCTCATAGCATTTCTAGAGAACAATCTAAATGCTGATGGTTCTGTGAATATTCCTGCCGCCCTTCAACCATATATGGGTGGTAAGACTAAATTCTAAATTATAAATAGTTTGAGGGTCAAAAACCAAGATAGGTTTCATAATAGAAACCTATCTTACTTTTTTTCCTCAGAAAACTTCATGGTCAACATGTCACGAACATAGACATTTCCTTTTTTTAGGTCTGGTATGGTTACCTCATCTACTAATTCACCCTTCAAGTAAAGGGCTACGGTCTCACCGTCCCTTAGATTGAAGCCTGCTCGAATCATTCCTGCGCTCTTACTCTCCCTGGTGCTTTCTCCTAATATCTTAAGGCTATGGCCACCACTTAATTGTCTTGCAGGAAATATGAGCTTACCAGGTTCATCTACATCATCGGTAATTGAGTAGCCCAGTAAATTGACATCCTCCTTATAGGGGTTATGAAGCATTATATAATCCTTATCCCCATCTGAACAGATTTTACTAATTATAACTCTAGGGTTATCCACTTTATCCTTGAATTTGAAAGATACTTCGATATCTTTATCTACTATATGGGACGAGTTTATCCTAAGCTCTATTCCCTCTTCAACCTGATCATTAACAATCCAATGACTAAATTCCTTACCCGCTGGGACTATAGCTGAAATAACCGTATCATAGATAGAATAATAGCGTCCATCAAATTCTGAATATGCTTCTATATTGTTAATTCTTACGCCTGCCCCCTTAGCAGGCTTTACATTAAGATTGTATATTTCTCCCAACTCAAAATATTCACGATATTTACCCAGAGTATAGCCGACTCTATCTGAGCCATATTTTTTTATTCTATCCATCTGCTCAGAAAGGTGAGACGGCCTCACCCAATCAGCGAAAAGATTCTTATCATACATTTGAAGTTGTTCTTTCAACCGAGCCGAATGCATCTCATCTAAAACCTTATCCAAATTATCCGATGAAAATGCCCCATTTATTAAGTCTAAAGATCTTATAATAAAATATTTCTTGCAATCCTCCCTTTGTAACAGCTGACTAAATAAAGGACTCTCATTACTTAATTCACCTGATTTACTAACATATTTCCTAAGATTATCCTCCCAAGGATCAGCACCATATATACCAAAGCTAAAATCTAGGTCATGGAGAAGGTATCTCCACTTACCGTCAAATGGCGCTTCCCTGTATTCCTCTCCTTCTGCTGCATAATATCGATAGACCTTATAATTATTACTCGGCCAGTCTTCATTTCCAATATATATCTGAAGGGCATAATATTCCAGATAATTCTCCACATCAATTACTTCCCGAAGCCTGTTATATGCAGCATCATTAGTTAAGTCCTCATATGTATAGGAATAAGCCTCTTCATAATCCTCTATCGCATACTTATTAGCTCCATCCTCATCAACCTTCTTATAGCTTTCTCCACCCTCCAATATCTCAAAATTACCCGTATATTCACCATAATGCTGCTCAAAGTACTCGTCGCAGTATACCTCATGAAGCCATAGATGCCCTCTATAGTCCCCATTTATAAAAAGCGCGGCAGGACGGACTGCCTGATAATCCCTAAAGCCTGCTTGGCCTGCCAGAGTTTGAAACAGCTCATCTCGTATAAAGCCAAAGCCATTGTCATTACCGGTATTCCTAAGCACCAATCTTTTATAGGCTCTGATTATAGTGCCGTCTCCCCCGGCAGTCTTTTTATCGGGGAAAAGCCCATAGCGAATTTTGTTATTTGTCTCGTCATATGCCTTCCTGGCAAATATCTTCATAGATTTCTGTAGATTCGCTCTTGACCATCCCCCATATACACGTATACCTACATTTTGACTGGCTACTACTGTTCCGTCCGGTTCAAAAATCTCTAAATATGCCTCTCGCTCGCTTTCTCTACCACGCATATTAAAATTGGCAGGATCAGGAGGATCGATATGTTTGCTAGGATTACTCTTTATAAAATCATCCCTAAGCTTTCCAGGTATTAAGATACCATATTCATAATCATATAGATTATAGGGGTCGCTTGTTATTGAAAATACTAGTGTATTAAATCGTTTATTAACACCCTTACCCACAAAATAAGTATGTACTACAGTATCAGTCTCAGCACCATCCTCATAATATCCCTTGGCTTTAACCGTATATACCTTTACTTGCCTTCCCGATTTCAATTCAATCTTATCCTGATAGGGGCTCTTCGTTTTATCCGGTTCTGAACCATCCATCGTAAAGAAAATATCACAGGTTTTATCGCTAATGAACTCTATAAATACTGTATCCTTATAAAAATAGTCCTGCTGAACAAAAGCTATCCCTTGATTGCTAGCTTGATTCCCCTCTTCTTTACCTTCTTCAATACTAAGGTCTTCGGTGTCTGAAGCTGTATCTTTATTAGTCTCCGCGCCCTTGTCTATAGTTATATTATTATCTTCTTCCTCCATGGAAGAGTCTCTCCGATGGCTACATGCGATAAGAGACAGCATTCCTGCAACTAATATAATTAACAGGATAGACTTTGTAATGTTTTTAGCCACAAAAAAATCCCCCTTTTCTAGCCCTTTGTGATACAAATATAATCATATCATGTAATATCACAAAATAAAACAAAAACAGGCTTG
>CAZODB010000018.1:0-1726 GCA_964578425.1 uncultured Herbinix sp. | reverse complement strand
ATTCCTGTCGGTCCAGCAATATCATTCATAGTGATAATACGTGGCTGTGAATCCTCATGAAGAGCCGGAATATAATTCAAGGTGTTAGGAAGTTTATTAGGCTTAATAGGCTTATCTGCATACTTAGGAATACTGAACTGCATAATTTGACCAACAGTCTCAGGATCAGGTGGCCCACCAAATGGGTAAGGTGTTCTTGCATCATTAAGCAAGCGAATACTACTACCTGGCTCAATATCTGAAAAGTCAACCAGTATATCAGCCCGCTCTGAAGGAGCTAATAGGAGCGATGTCAGCTTGGCAGGATGTCTTAATAAGCCACCATCACTACCAATCTGTATAAATTCCATACCATTAGACATGCTCAAATTATAGAATCTGGAATTAGAACCGTTCAATACTCTAAAGCGGTATTGGCGTCTTTCCACCTCAAGATTTGGCCAAGCCTTACCATTTACCACTATAACATCACCAAAGAAGCCCACAGCCCAATAAGGATTCACATCTGGAGTTAATCCCTCATTCGCAAATAATAGTGACCCATCTGTATTAAACATTTTATCCTGAATCACCAAGGGAATTTCATATTTGCCTCTGGGTAGATTTAACCTGCTCTCTGAAAATTGTTTTTTGTTTACCTTCTTATCTCTTAACAGATAAAATCCAGCTAACCCAGCATATACATTAAGCCTAGTCATTCCCATGGCATGATCATGATACCACATTGTTGTAGCTTCCTGTGTGTTCGGATAGGTATATCTTGAAGATACATATCCATGCCCATGTTTTCCATCATGGGTAAACCAGGCGTCAGGATGGCCATCACTATCGGATTGCACTTCAGCACCATGCAAATGCGTAACCACGGGTACAGGCTCTTGTGCATCTACAAATCCTGGCTGGAATGGGGGCCATGGCTTATGAGGATGCATAGGCATCCCATTTGGATTTGCCCAGTGTAGGGTAGGATCTACTGGAAGAAAATGTGGTCCTTGTATACAATTTCTCCATGTTACTACCGCAGGAATATTGCGTTTTGCTTCAAAGGTACCACCGGGCGAGCTGATTTGATATCTTAGTTTTCCCGTCTTGGGATCTTCTATCACGCCACCATAGCCATAGACCTTGGTCTTGTTAAATCCTGGGGGAAGCATCTGTTGATAGGTCTCCCCAATATCTATATAATAATGATGTTGTTGTTTGAAATGATTTTTCCAACAATTCTTAGTCCTAAATCTAACCACCTTGGGTATGAGTATTGCAGGTTTTTCCATGCTGTTCACATATTTGGGAACCGTAAGTGGATCTAATTTTATTTTTAACGACATAATAATACCTTCTTTCTAAATGTATTCACAATATAATATGATACATTCGTCAAGAAGGTGCATATTTCGACATATGATAGAGCGTGTACTTCTAGTTCATCTCAGAGTTATTGTTTATTGACTAATTTATAGATTGAATTCTCTCTGGTTAAGATATTCTCACCAATCATTTCTCTTCTTAAGGTACAAAAATCGTCATGATAATCTGCGATTATAATATTAACCTCCCGCTCCGTGTACTCCTTATCAGGTTGAAACGCTTTAGCTATTTCTTCTAGTATAATCAACCTCTTTTTTCTCTGGGCGGGAATATTCTTAAGCTTGTTATATTCAAAGAAATTCTCAATCACTTTTCTTCTATAATTCTCCTCTCGTTGCTTCTGAAGCTCAGCCTCCGA
>CAZODB010000017.1:17409-19303 GCA_964578425.1 uncultured Herbinix sp. | reverse complement strand
TAATGCAATAAAATAAAGATCATCAAAAGGGGTGAACTCAATATGAGGCCAAGACGAATTAACAACTCAGTACAGTTGAAATAATCTGTTAGCAGATTGTACTGAGGTTAAGAATGTAATTTGCTAGCAGTTTC
This sequence comes from uncultured Herbinix sp., assembly GCA_964578425.1. Lineage (GTDB taxonomy): Bacteria > Bacillota > Clostridia > Lachnospirales > Lachnospiraceae > Mobilitalea. The sequence goes on along the minus strand of CAZODB010000017.1, from coordinate 19,169 downwards.
AACTGTACTAATTCGTAGTAATTAATAATTCAATTAATGAAAAGGAGTACAGTTATGAACTATTTGGTAGAGATAGCAAAAAAGAATAAGTTTTTAGTATGTATATATTTATTGTCAGGCATTTTAAGATCCTTTTTAAGCAACTTTAATGCTAGTTACTTCCAGCGACTTATAGATAGGTTTAATGATGAGAATTTAGCAGTAAGCAATATTATTATTTACGGATTTGTCCTTGTTGTAGTATGTGTTCTCGATTATTTGGACGAATACCCTGGACGCAGCCTCGAACACGGTATTTATATAGATTTAAAATTGAAAGCATTGAATAAAATTAGCCGTATAGATTATCAGGTATATCAATCTATGGGAACTGGCAAGCTAGTCCAGAAGATAGAGAATGGCGCATCTGCTGGCAAAGGTATTTTATTTGATTTCATGTTTTGTTTACTCCGGCAATTATGTCCATCCATTCTATTTAGTATGATTTTCATTTATAGCATCAATAAAAAGGTCATGCTGATAATATTGATAGGTTATATTGTAGTATTTTTTATTACAAATTTGCTCCTTAAATTTTTATATCAAATCAAGGAACGTATTCTTTTAAATGAAGAAATGATGAATCATATTCTGGTTCGTGGATTCATGGAAATGGTAGTGTTCCGAATAAACAAGAGGTTTAAACACGAAATAGAAAAGGCGGAATTGGCAAAAAAAGAAATAATAAATTCCAAAGTTAAAATGACACTTATTCATGAAGCTTTTTTTACGATTTTTGCATTATTGGTTATTGTAATTAAAATCTTTATCATTGCTTACGGATGGGTAACTAAGTCCTTAAGCATAGGAGCTATTATAGCACTGATTACTTTGATAGATAATGCATTTACACCCATTGCCATTTTTAATGTCCTGTTCGTACAATATAAATTGGACAAAACAGCATTTAAGAGGTATACCGATTTCTTAGATTCGAAGAATGATGAACAGCTTGATAAAGGAGAAAAAATAATATCTTTAAGAGCTGATATATCTTGTGATGGATTAAGTTTTTTATATGATAATAGGGTTATCCTAGACAACTTTGACTTAAATATTAGGCATGGAGAAAACGTTGCTCTTGTGGGAGAAAGTGGGTCCGGTAAATCGACACTGATAAAATTGATGTCTGGACTATTAAAGCCACATGGCGGCAAGATATTAATTGGTAAATATAATATAACGAATATTAATTTATCCAGCTATTATGACCACATCACATATATAACTCAGGAATCACCCATATTTGATGGAACATTGCGAGAAAATCTAGTGTTTGATAAAAATGTAGAAGAATACGAAATTATCAAAGCATTAGAGCAGGTTGAATTATTGGATTTATACAACAAGTTGGCAAACGGTTTAGATACTGAACTTGGGGAAAGAGGAACCACTTTATCTGGTGGTGAACGCCAAAGACTGGCGCTGGCCAGACTGTGGTTTTCACAGTCAAATATTGTTATATTGGATGAAGCAACCTCAGCAATGGATAATATAACAGAAGAAATTGTAATGAACCGTGTAATGGATTTATTACGAGAGCAAACCGTTATAGTCATAGCTCATCGCTTAAACTCCATCAGAAAATTTGAACATGTTGTTGTTTTAAGAGAAGGTCGTATTGTTGCTCAGGATAGCTTTCATAAACTACTGGAAGGAAATACATACTTTAAAGATTTATACTCCTCTGCTAGAATAAGCGATTAATATCACAAATAGCA
>CAZODB010000017.1:0-17309 GCA_964578425.1 uncultured Herbinix sp. | reverse complement strand
TTATAGAAAACAGTAAGAAGAATAACGAATACTACTTTATTAAGCAAACAAAACACCACTGGATTATATTGACATAAGTTGCCTTATAGAAAATAAAAGGACTCATTCATGGATGTTAATCTATCACCTAGAGCTCTACTCTCTGTAACTCTATCAGTTTTCAGTAGGGTTTTCACACACACCGACAAAGATCAGAGTACCGTTTTGTGTAGTAATACCGTAGATGAAGGGTCTATCAAGAATCATATCCGCACGCCCTTCTGGTAGTGCTGCCCCTTGATAATTAAATTGAGTATATGCCGACGCTTCTACACCCTCCTCATCTATGCCTATATGGGTTTCCTGCTCTATATCAGTAATATAACACATGTGATCTGTAATCCCACTAAAATCTGCATCAGGTCTGAAAGCTGAACTTACACCCAGACTATTAAGCATCTTAGTAAATGAGAGTTTTAAGCCAAAAGAAAACTTGGGTATCTTCCATACTACCTCTCCAAAAATGCTTTCTCCACCTTCAAAGGTTTGCTTCATTTCCTCGGGAGATAAAATTAAATTATAAGGAGATATACCCTCGTCAGGAAGTATAAATACCATTTCACATCCATTATTTTTAAGATTCAAACTGGAAGTCGTAAAGCCCTCCCCCTTGGTAAATCTTGCTGATCCATATGTCTGATTCATAAAGTCGGCTTTTACCTCACTACCATTTGATAGATAGAATACATCCTCCGCAGTTTTATCCCTATCAAAACGGTCTGTCCATTGATCATAAAAATAAACCGCATTTAATATAGATAGTATTTGCTCAGGGTTTATCTCTAACTTTGGAGACAATGTACCATTTGTGTTTTTTGATATCCAATCGGCCATAATTCTTCCAGTTTCATCATTGGCGAAGTCAACACTGTGAGAGCTTGCATAAAAATTCTCTGCTGCCTGCCTTACAAAGTCATCTTTAAATATAATCGGTTTACCCTTAAACTCATCGTCCATCCACAAAGAATTTGCAATTTTAAGCTTTCCAATTTCATTATCCTTGTGTAGCGTGCGATATAAGTTTCCGCACTGCTTAGAAAGAACTTCCTTATCGGAAACACCCAATAAAGCAAGTAATTGTTCCTCTGTTTCACCTTCAGCACCGGAGGCTGCAAGGGACATAGCAAAATATAGCGAGATAGGTGAGTAATTTATGTTCTTGCCGGCTTCTGTTAATATATTGGCGCTTGTCTTATAGGAAAATTCATTAACCGCCTTGATAAAATCGTCGTCAACTGGATTTTGTTCACGCACCTCTATCCATCCATTAGGATCTGTATAGGCATAGGCTTTTGGGTAAACCACCTGTATGATATTCTCTCCTGTATTTAAATCCTTATCTCTGGAAGTCAATAATACTAAGGCAGCTATGATTGCAACAGTAGCTAAAACAACTACTATAGCTGTCCACCTTTGCCATAGGGGGACTTTTTTTCTGAACTTTGATACTCTCGCTTCTTCTATAAGCTCATCTCGGTCATTTGTAGTAGTATCAAGTATTTTCTTTTCTTTCAAACCAAAACACCATCCTTTCACAAGTGCCATTCCAACTACCTTCTTCTTTTGCTCTTCATCTGCAAAAATTTGAATAAATATTACACCATAATTCTCACTAATATTATACACCATTAATACCCATTACTCTATTATATTCTATTAATAACCACCCCTTAATTTAACATGTTTCATCATCTTGTAGTGAAAAGCAATGACTCCAAATAAAAGACTACCCCTTTTTCGTTGAAAACAACTATTTTTTATGCTATATTTTATACAGATAAATAAATAATCAGGAGGACTTAAATGTATAAATTCCCAATTAACTTGTTTACAGAAGTCCGTATTGAAAAAACGGAAAGTATTAATTACTTTATAAAAAATGGGGAGGTAGAAGCAAATAACAGCACATCGATCACAGGTGTAATTATAAGGATTTTTGATGGTGACATGTGGTACACGAGCGTTACGAACAATCTAGATAATATACAACTTGAAATTGATAATCTAGCCTCTCTTGCAACCCCTAATGAGGAGATTTATAATGATCCGATTGTCAGAAACTTTGGGGATAACAAGGCTGGTCTGCTTAAATACGATGGGGAGAACGATGTAAGAAAAATCACTCGTCATCAAAGGGAAGAGCTTGTGAACGATTATATCGCTGCTTGTGTAGACGATTCTATCGAAGAGATAAAGACTTATTATGCTGGTTATGGTAGTAATCACAGGATAAAGGAATATTACTCAAGCAAGGGTGCAGACATAAAACAGGATATGCAGCGATGCAGTTTCAATCTTTTCTTTGAAATTGTTATTGATGGCGTTACTACTGGCGCAGGGAAATTCTATCAGGAACTCTCCTTTAATAAACTTAAAGATAAGAAACAGGAAGTACTTAGAGAGCGTGACCGTTATCTTGACTATGCTAGAAACGCAGTCGATGTAGAACCGGGAGATTATACCTGTATACTAGCACCCGTCGTTACAGCCATGTTTACTCACGAAAGCTTTGGCCATAAGAGCGAATCTGATTTTATGCTGAATGATAAGACCTTACAGGACGAATGGCTTATAGGAAAAAAAGTAGGAAACGATAAGGTTTCCATCTGCGACATCGGAAACATGGATAACAACGGATATATAATTTATGACGACGAGGGAAACGAAGCTCATAAAACCTGGCTTATTAAAAATGGCATCCTTACAGGCAGGCTGCATGACAGTAAATCCGCTTCTATTTTAAACGAAAAAGTTACAGGAAACGCAAGAGCAGAAGGATATTACTCTTCACCCATGGTAAGAATGACAAATACATATATGGAAAAAGGAAGCGATAAGCCTGAGCAAATGATAAGGGAGGTAAAGGACGGAATCTATGTTTATAATGTAAACTATGGCACCGGTTCATCAACCTTTACCATGCAGCCCAATCTCTGTTACCGAATCCGTGACGGAAAGCTCTGTGAGCCTGTAAGAGCCAATGTGATTACGGGTAGTGTTTTTCAAGCTCTGTTTGATATTGATGCTGTAGGTGATGATTTTGAATTGTTTAATACATACACTTGCGGTAAAAACGGCCAGAGTGTACCTGTCTCAGCTGGCGGACCTACAATTAGAGTGAAAAAGCTTACGGTAAATTAAGGGGGAAGAAGATGAAGGAAAAGTTTACTAACAAAAATATTACATCTACAATTAAAATTCAAGAAAACAAGATATTTTCATTTGATAAAAAGAATAGCACCTCATATTCATTCCGCGTGCATGAAAACGGTTATTTGGGTGTCCACTATCAAGAGGGCGATATGTCCGATGAGGAAGGATACACTGAGGCAAAGCTGAATCTTGAGCTTAAAAGACCCTATAAATTCGAGCTGGAAACAGGAAAGCGTCACCGTAATAAAACTGAAATGGAACTTACAGATAATGAGTTACTTGACTTCGCAAAAGACGCGGTAGAGCATATTCACTCAAAATATCCCCATTTCACATTTAACGGTAGCTTTGATCAACACAAATCAGAACTTTGTCAGGAGAACGAAAAGGGTCTTGATTATTCAAACAAGGACTGCTCTATAAATGCTAATTTTTCATTTAAACATAAGGACAGCAAGGACATTTCAGACGGATGGTTCGGACTTGGACTTCGTAATTTTGATATGAATAAGCTTTATGATATGGCTGATAATTACCTTTCAAATTTTGAAAACAAACTAACACTTCCCGATGAAATTATAATTCAGATGCAATACTACGGCTTATTAGGAAAGATTAAGGAAAGCCTTGACGCCGAGAAAATATGCCTTGGAACATCTCTTTTGACCGGAAGAATCGGTGAAAAAGTTTTTTCAGATAATTTCAATCTCTATCATGATGTGACCGACGAAGAATGTTGGCACAACAGCTTCTTTGATGGTGAGGGCATAACTTTAAAGGGCGACAAGCTCCCATATGTCGAGAACGGCGTAGTCCTTCGTGGGTATTCTAATAAAAAAGTTGCCGACAAGTACGGCGTAGAGCATACAGGAAGTTCCTGGAGCAACTTTACTGACATACCCTCTAATGGAAATGTCAATCTGAGAATTAGCCGAAGTAATAAAACCATAAAAGAACTCCTAGACGGAAGATTGTCAATAATTCCTGTCAAATACAGCGGTGGAGGCTTCAACGACAAAGGAGAATACACAATGCCAGTGCAGCTTGCATATCTCTGCGACGGGGAAAAGATTTTAGGTCAGCTACCCGAATTCACTCTTGTAAATAGTATGTTTAATATGTTTGGAGATGACTTTATTGGTGTTGGCAGTGATAATCCTGTTTATAACGATAAGCAGATTCTTATAAAGATGGGATTAGGTAAAACGGGGAATAATAATTAACAAGAAAGAATGTGCCTTGGCACATTCTCCGCGCCGAACGCGTTCACGAAGTGATAAGTTCATTACGCGTGAGTGCGCATCCCTAGCGGAGCGTTTTTTATATAATAGGACGCACTTTCCTATTATATAAAAAGAAACAGCCCTGACAAAAGGTTTTATACCCTTGTCAGGGCTTACTTTTTGAATAAACTTCTTCCTATTTAAAAATGGTCTGTCTTGAGATATTTATTTGGAATCTATTCTACCTTCCATCCATCCAAATACATTTCTTGTTCTTCGGTAAGCACATCAATATCTATGTTCCAGTTTTTTAGCTTTCTCTTTGCCACCATGTTATCAATCTCATCCGGAACCGCTATGACTTTATTGCTTAAGCTTCCTTTATGTATAGCTAGATATTCGGCGCTAAGCGCTTGTATTGCAAAGCTCATGTCCATAATCTCGGCAGGGTGGCCGTCTCCTGCTGCCAGATTAACCAATCTTCCTTCTGCCAGTAGATATATCCAATTATTATTGTTCATTTGATAGCCTACTATATTATGTCTTTCCTTGCGGGTGTTCTTAGCATTCTGAATTAGTCTGTCTACTTCTATCTCAACATTAAAGTGACCTGCGTTACATAGAACCGCTCCGTCCTTCATATTCTGCATATGCTCCCATCTTATGACGCTTTTGCAGCCTGTTACGGTAATGAACATATCCCCGACACTTGCGGCCTCCTCCATAGGCATTACATTGAACCCATCCATTACAGCTTCTATCGCCTTTATAGGATCGATTTCAGTAATTATTACATCGGCACCAAGGCCCTTAGCCCTCATGGCGACACCCTTGCCACACCATCCGTACCCACCTACTACTACCTTCTTGCCGGCAACTATAAGATTGGTTGTTCTGTTTATTCCGTCCCAAACAGACTGACCTGTCCCATATCTATTATCAAAAAGATACTTACATTTTGCATCATTAACGGCAACCATAGGAAACATTAGCATATTATTTCTTTCCATGGCTTTCAAACGGATTATTCCGGTTGTGGTCTCCTCGCAGCCTCCTATAACATTATCTATAAATGAGGGGTACTGCTCATGGATTAAATTAACCAAGTCCCCACCGTCATCTATAATTATATGTGGCTCACTAAGAATGACCTTCCTAATATGCTCCTCGTACTCTTCTGCCGTTGCATCATACCATGCATACACATTTAGTCCGCATTTTACCAGCTCTGCGGCTATATCGTCCTGGGTGGACAGAGGATTACTCCCTGTTATATACATCTTAGCACCACCTGCTGCCAGAACCTTACATAGATAGGCCGTCTTTGCCTCTAGATGAATCGATAAAGCTATGCGTAAACCTTCAAAGGGCCTTGTCTTTCTGAAATCCTCTTCAATACCTCTAAGTAAGGGCATGTTCTTTCTGACCCATTCGACCTTTTGATGACCGCTTTCCCATTTGGTTATATCTCTTATTATACTTTCCATAGTTTCTTGTATGATGTATTTAGTTACAAATAGATCATACTCCCCTCCTTTATTTGAGTAGTCTTTTGCTTATACTATTGATATGATATTTTACCTTTTCTGTATCTATCGTTAAGAATTCATTGTCTCTCATGAGTATTTTTCCATCTACTATAACTGTACTAACCTCGTCTCCATAAGTAGAATATGCTAGAGCGGACAGCAGGTTGTTCCTGGGGTAATATTGTGGCTTATCGATATCTAGGATAGTAATATCTGCCTTATACCCGATATCAATTCTACCGATTTTATTTCCCAATCCCAAGGCCTTAGCCCCATTGGAGGTTGCAAATTTTAAGCCTGTAGAGGCAGATATGGCGTCTGCTTTTTCCTCTATTCCTTTATGAATTAAGGTAACGAATTGCAGCTCCTTGAATATGTTAAGTGTGTTATTGCTTGCTGCTCCATCCGTTCCCAGACAGACATTTACACCCTTGTCTACAAGTTTTGTTATAGGAGCAATTCCGTTTCCTAATTTAAGATTACTTACAGGGCATGTAACAACATTTACATTTTTTTCAGCTAATATATCTATGTCATTATCCGATAGATATACACAATGAGCCGCCAGAGTATTTAGGTCAAATAGCCCCAGCTTGTTCATAAGCTCAGTAGGAGTACATTTGTACTTATCGTATATCTGGGCTATCTCGCTTCTGCTTTCTGATAGATGAATGTTTATGTCAAGCTTGTAATCCAAAGCAAAATCAATTACATTAAGAAGGAATTTATCATCACAGGTATAAGGGGCATGGGGTGCAACCATAAAGTTTAATCTGTCATTTCCCTTCCCTCTCCAATACTCTATCTCTTCCTTTGCTTCATTAACCCTTCGTCTGCCTTCCTCATCGTCACCGTTTCCTACTAGACCTCTAGATAAGCAAGCCCGGATACCCGTCTCATCCACTGCCCTACTGGTCTCATTTATGAAGATATACATATCCGTAAAGCATGTGGTTCCGGTCTTAATCATCTCCATAATTCCGAGCATAGTGCCCCAATAAGCATCCTCACCTGTAAGCTTGTCCTCTAAAGGAAGTATATTATCAAAAAGCCACTGGCTAAAGGGCAAATCGTCTGCATAATTCCTAAATAAGGACATGTATGCATGTGTATGGTTATTGATAAGCCCCGGTAATGCCAGCTTGTTTTTGCCATCTATAATTATATCAGCACTATAATTATTGTTTCCTATATCTACGATTCTATCATTCTCTATATAGATAGATGTTTCCTTTATATAAAAATCCGAGTCCTTTTCTAGAAGCGTCAAAATATCCTTTATTAATATTTTCATATGGTCACTTACCACCTTATCATAATGATTAGCTATATAACATATCACCCATAAGCTCAGTACCCATGCACTAATTCGTGAGTTTTATATAGATATAGTATCACACTAAGCTATAAGATGTAAACTTGTAAATACCCGACATCTATAGATGTTTATGCTAAGTAAGCAAATCACTCTAGACATTCTGCCAGTCTTTCTTTATCGAGGATTTTAAAGCTGCGACCATATAAATCTATTAGTCCATCATCCTTCATCCTTGTCAGCTCCCTACACATGGAGGTCCGAGATACATTAAGAAAATCAGCTAGCTCGGTCCGATTTAGAGGTATCTGAAATGTCCTGCTGCCATTTTCCATAGAAGCTTTTATAAGATAGCTTGCCAGCTTCTCACGCATTCCCTTAAGTGTCAAAAGCTCCAGCTTCCAATTAAGAGCTATATTCTTTTCCCCCAGAATCACCATCATGTTTTGTATCAATCCTATATGAAAAGAACAAGTCTGTCCACAGCTCTTAATAATCCTCCCATAAGGTATTAGTAATATCTTAGCCTCCTCCTTCGCTTGAGTTGTAACAGGGGAACGTCTGCTGGCTGTACATACGATGCCTTCAGCAAATATATCTGAGGGCTCTAAGATAGCTATAATATGTTTGTTCCCTGCTAAGTTCTCCTTTAGAATCTCTACCCTACCCGAAAGCACTACCCCAACATAAGTAATCTTATCTCCTGCAAAAAATATATATTCTCCCTCTCTGTAATTCTTAACCTGAGTATCCAGACAATGCAGTAGATTCTTATAATTGCTTTCTTCTATTCCTCGAAAAAGAACACATTTCTTTAAAAGGGGATAATATCGTTCCATGATGCATTCCTCCCATTCATTATCTTATTAGGCACGGGGAAGCTCCCCCACGTCTTCACATGTCTTTTACATCTCTCATATTGCAAAATGTCGCCACAGCTACACTTATTTTTTGTATTTGTATTATACTCATCTTATAACTCAGATGTCAAATATTAAATAATAGATAATTGGGAAACTCACGAAAACCCTTGTTTCTTGTGCTCTTTAACAAGGATCACAAGATTATAAAGTAAAGTAGAGTTTTGTAATTATCTAATTAAAAATAATTATATAAGGAGAAGGATAAGATGGAAAACAAAATGTTTTGCTATCAATGTCAGGAGACCGTAGGGTGTACAGGATGTACAAAATTCGGAGTATGTGGAAAGTCACCTGATCTGGCAAATATGCAGGATTTATTGATTTATGTAACAAAGGGGTTGAGTGATGTCACTAGCTCATTACGTACACAGGGCGAGGATATTCCTGCGGAGGTTAATCATTATGTAACCATTAATCTTTTCACAACAATTACAAATGCGAACTTTGATGATGAGATTTTCTATCAGAGAGTTTTTGAAACCATAAACCTTAAAAATGGTTTATTAGATAAAGTAGCAGACAAGACCTCTCTTTCTCAGGCAGCCCTGTGGGATGCAAGCACCAGAGAAGAGCTCGAGTCAAAATCCACACAGGTGGGAATCCTTACGACTGAGGATGAGGATATAAGAAGTCTAAGAGAATTGATCATCTATGGTTTAAAGGGCTTGGCAGCTTATATGAAGCATGCCAATGAATTAAAGTATGATAGCGAAGAAGTTAGCGCATTTATGCAGAGGGCTTTGGCCTCTACATTAAATGATGATTTAACCGTAGATGAGCTTATCGCTCTTACACTAGAAACCGGTAAATTCGGTGTAGACGGCATGGCTCTCCTTGATTCTGCCAATACAGGAACCTATGGTAATCCGGAGATCACCAAGGTAAATATCGGTGTAGGAACCAGACCTGGAATTCTTATATCGGGACACGACCTTAAGGATCTTGAACTACTTTTAGAGCAGACTAAGGGTACGGGAGTTGATGTATATACCCACTCTGAGATGCTTCCCGCCCACTACTATCCCGAATTTAAGAAATACGATAACTTCGTAGGTAATTACGGAAATGCATGGTGGAAGCAGAAGGAAGAATTCACAAGCTTTAACGGACCTATCCTTATGACCACGAACTGCGTAGTTCCCCCAGCTGATTCCTATAAGAATAGACTGTTCACTACTGGTGCATCTGGAGTACCCGGATGTACACATGTTGATAGAGATGAAGATGGCCACAAGGACTTCTCTGAGATAATCGAGCTGGCTAAATCCTGCCACCCCCCTGTAGAAATAGAGAAGGGTGAGATTATCGGCGGCTTTGCACATGCACAGGTGTTTGCACTTGCAGACCAGGTTGTTGAAGCCGTGAAATCCGGTGCTATCCGCAAATTCTTTGTAATGGCCGGCTGTGACGGTCGTCAAAAGTCTCGAAATTACTATACAGATTTTGCAAAGGCTCTTCCTAAGGACACAGTAATACTGACCGCAGGCTGTGCTAAGTATAAATACAACAAGCTTGATTTAGGTGATATTAACGGTATTCCTAGAGTGCTTGATGCCGGTCAGTGTAACGACTCTTACTCTCTTGCCTTGATTGCATTGAAGCTAAAAGAAGCATTTGAGCTTACAGATATCAACGAGCTGCCTCTAGCCTTTAACATAGCATGGTATGAGCAGAAGGCTGTAATCGTACTTCTTTCACTCCTTTACCTAGGGGTTAAGAACATTCACTTAGGCCCTACACTTCCAGCCTTCCTATCACCAAATGTGGCAAAGGTGCTGGTAGAAACCTTCGGTATATCAGGTATCGGAACTGTAGAAGATGACATAGAATTATTTTTAGCTAATTAAACTCCCCTACTACCCCTTTATATAGACTAGGGCGAAGACCTTGTAACGCGTCTTTACCCAGAAAGAGAACCTCCATGTAATGTGGAGGTTTTTTACTTAATTAATGCTTTTCTCCTGATTTTTATTCACCAACACCCATTGATGCGACTTCACATAATACTTAATGTGTATAATCTCCATGCAAGCGCCCCGCATTATATTACAGCAAAACAGGATAACGGGAATCCCCGCATACTTTTCCTCCCGGCTAAAAACAATATTCTCAATCTTATAGGTCTGCAGGACATGACCTTCATCCTCAAGCCGGATGAAATTCGGCTTGATTTCACCCTGCACATTAAATGTCGCTACTACATCCACCGGCATATGAATCATTATGTTTTCCTTTCTTTCTAGACTTGATTAATTTACAGTTCCACTCTTTCGTATTCTCCACAGACTTTGATTTGGATAGTCCTAGCCTACTGATATCTATCTATTAGATTATAGCTTCTTAATCCTCCTTGTACCTTGCTTTACGCTTCTCAGGCGAAATACCACCGGACATATGATATATAGGTCCGTCTAAGAAAACCGCCCGTACGATAGAATTCTCTCCGTATCGCTCTCTAATCATATCCACAGCCACATCCAGCTTAGATAGCTTCTCATATCTGTTCATGTCAAATATATTAAGCTGCTTACTTTGGCCTCCTCGCACAATCTTACTTGTATGGATTCCAAGCTGTCTAATCGGAGAGCCATCCCAAAGCTTATCAAAAAGCCTGCAGGAGGTCCTGTGTATTTCGTTGGTTATATCTGTGGGAGAAATAAGCTGCATCTGGTGGGTTTCATGGCGAAAATACGTATCCACAATACTTACCGCAACCACCGTAGCCATGGCAGAATCCGCCCTCAGTCTGGTGCAGACCTTTTCAGCTAAAGAAAGCAGCACCATCTTGGCGGTACTGCCGTCATCCACGTCAAAGGCAATAGTAGTAGAGTTGCCATAGCCCTTATTGGGAGGGGCCTCTTCGGCCACTACGGACACATCTATTCCATTGGCAAAGGAATAGATCACCTCCCCATGCTTCTTAAAATGCGCTCTAAGGATATCCAAATCCGTGGCTGCCAATTCCCCAATGGTATTAATACCCAGGGCATGAAGCTTTCTTTTAGTGGCAGGTCCTACAAAGAACAAGTCACCCACCGGCAGCCTCCACATCTTCTCTATCTCACTGGGAAACAGCGTGTGTACAAGATCAGGCTTCTTGAAGTCAGAAGCCATCTTCGCCAATATCTTATTCGTGGAAATTCCCACATTTACCGTAAATCCCAGTTCCTTATATATCTTATCCTTCATAAGTGTTCCCGCAACCACCGCCGAACCATAAAGACCTACCGTTCCGGTCATATCGCAGAAGGCTTCATCCACAGAATACTGCTCCACACAGGGAGAGAACTCCCTAAGTATCTCCATAAAAGCCTCCGAGCAGCTCTCGTAAAGATCATAATGGGGATCCACCAGAACCAGATTAGGGCATAGCTTTAGAGCATCGCTTATGGTATCACCAGTCCTAACACCGTACTTCTTAGCAGGAGTAGATCTAGCTAGAATAATCCCATGCCGTTTCTTCACATCCCCTCCTACTGCCGAGGGAATATCCCGCAGATCCCTCTTCTCTCCTCGGATATGCAGTCTATAGACGGCCTCCCAGCTCAAAAAAGCCGAATTAACATCAATATGAAAAATCAATTTATCCATACATACGTTCACCTCTTGCCATTATTATATCAGAACTAATGTTCGGTGTAAAGAGGTATGATTTGTATATTTTTGTTGTATTTAACTGGATCTTATGGAGAAAATATATCATTTTAATTATTTACATACCTTAACTATTTTACATTTTATATACATATAATAGAAATAAAGCTAGTCGAGGTTTTATATGGATATATATGTGGTTCAACCCGGTGATACAATAGAGGAAATAGCTAATACGTATGGAGTTACCGTCGAGAAATTAATTAGAGATAATGAACTTCCAAATCCGGATAATCTTCTTGTGGGTCAGACTTTAATTATTTTATATCCCAGCGAAACCTATACGGTGGAGGGAGGAGATACCTTAGAGACTATAGCTTTTGCTAATAGTATAACAGTAAATGAATTGTTAAGAAATAATCCCTTTCTTGCAGATCGAGAATCTATCTATCCAGGGGAAGTATTGGCTATTAGCTATAGTCGTAGCGCAAGCTTTTCTACCTACGGCTATACAAATACATTTGTAGATAGGCGGGTGCTTAAAAAGACACTGCCATACTTAACCTATCTCTCTGTATTTAATTACCAAATAGGTAATAGCGGTGAAGCTCTTGGAGCTGATGAGGATATAGATATTATACAAACGGCTATACAGTATGGTGTAATTCCTCTTATGCATTTGGCCGCTATAACCGTACTGGGTAGCTTTGACCTGAGGATAACCTATAGACTCTTGCATGATGAGGTGCTTCAGGATACACTTTTCGAGAATGTTATAAATGTTTTAAAAGATAAGGGATATTATGGAGTATTAATATCTGCTCAATATATAACTACAGAGAATCAAAATCTTTTTTATAATTATACAAGAAGATTCTCAGAAAGATTAGGTCCAGAAGGTTATATAACTGCCGTCGCTATTAATCCTAATATTTATAGCTATGATAATGAAGTGTTTTTTGAAAACATTAATTATGCAGCCTTCACGGATGCGGCCTATTCAGTTTTATTTATACAATATTCCTACGGTATACTTGAATCCCCTCCTGTCCCCGTAATATCAATAAGTAATCTTAATGTCTTTTTAGATAGCATTTTGCCACAGACTGATCCGAACAAACTCTCTGGTGGCATTCCGGTATTGGGATATGTGTGGGAGCTCCCTTATGTGGAAGGCTTATCTCGTACTAGTAGCCTTTCCAGAGATAATGCTCTTAATCTTGCAATAGATGTCCAAGCAACCATACAATTTGATGAGGTTTCTCAGACACCGTTCTTTTTCTTTGAGAGCAGAATTGAACAGAACGTTCAGTATGTAGTGTGGTTTATAAATGCCAGAACGGTTGATTCGTTATTAAGTTTATTATTGGAAAAAGGCATATTTTCCACTGGTGTGTGGAACATAATGTCTGCATTAACACAGCTTTGGCTTGTGATAAACAGCCAGTATGAAATAGTGAAATTATTGCCTGAATTATAAAAATGTGGCAGACACCATTGTAAACCAAAACAGCCTTGGAGTTTTACATTGGTACCTATATTGGTACCTGGTACCAGTATATTAATGGTGCCAAGCAATAAATGATACCTGGCACCATCGATTTACACGACTTCTCTGATTAACATTGGTGGTACCCTATGAAGGATATCTACTGTTACCTTATCATCAAGAATCCATGTATCTATCTCATTCTTAGGAATAACCAGTGGCATCCGATGGTGAACATCACTTATAGATTCATTGGCCGCTGTGGTAAGGATGACGAAGCTTAGCTCATCCTGATAATAATTATATAATCCAGCCATATAGAGTGCATTGCTGCCATCCAGTCGAAACATGATTTTTCTTTTCTCGCTATCCCATTCATAGAAGCCTGTGGACGGGATAATGCATCTACGGTTTATGATGCTCTCTTTAAAGGTCCTTTTCTCGAAGACAGTCTCGGAGCGGGCATTTATGAGTACTCCTTTCTTATCAAACTTGGGAAAACCCCAGATACTAAGAACATGAGACAGTTTATTATGGTCTCCGATAAGAATCGGTACCTGATTAGTAGGAAATATCTCTCCAGTTTTATATTCTCCTCCATGTACCTTGGCATTTAACTTCTCTATAATTTCTCGAAGCTCATCACTTTGTTCAACTGTAAAATTATATCTTCCACACATTACATACACCTCACTTTTCATACTGTACCTGGTACCTAGTCTTATGGTATAGCCTAGCTTACTCCCTTGACTTTATATGTTTTGGATCTTCCAGTATAATTAATCTCAATAACCATCTATGAATCTCTTTAATAATATCCACATTTTAATATATATTACTATGCTTTACAATATTTAAATTTGATATACTGTCTCTAAGCTCTACCCACCTTATTGTCTCTAAATTCTATTTGACTTTTATTTTATATACATTATGATAGATTATAGTGTTTTTGATGTTTTCTTCGAACAGAATTTTTGACATAGGATAATGGACTTATTTATCAGAAAAATCCTTGAGAAAAATTCTAATTTAGCCGATAATTTACATAGAATATAAGAGGAGGTTACTTTATGGAATCCGGGTTTGATCCACAGAAATATATTGAAGAGCAATTAAAATATATTTTGGAACGAGTAAATAATTATGACAAGCTATATCTAGAATTTGGCGGAAAATTGATAGGAGACAAGCATGCCAAGCGTGTCTTACCCGGCTATGATGAGGACGCCAAAATCAAATTACTTCAAAAGCTTAAGGACCAGGCAGAGATTATTATATCTGTATACGCTGGTGATATAGAAAGAAATAAAATACGAGGTGATTTTGGCATTACCTATGATATGGAGGTCCTTAGGCTGCTAGATGATTTTCGTAGCTTTGACCTTAAGGTAAACAGCGTGGTTATTACCCGCTATAGCAAGCAACCTGCAACAAATGTATTTATAAATAAGCTAGAAAGAAGAAATATAAAAGTATATAAGCACAACACAATTCCTGGCTATCCTGCTGATGTAGATACCATCGTAAGCGAGGCTGGCTACGGAAGCAATCCATATATAACCACTACAAAGCCTATTGTAGTAGTAACTGCTCCAGGGGCCAGCAGCGGCAAGCTCGCCACCTGCCTAAGTCAGCTCTACCATGATTATAACAATGGACGTTCCGCAGGTTATGCTAAATTCGAAACATTTCCAGTATGGAATCTGCCTCTAAAGCATCCTATCAATCTTGCTTACGAGGCCGCCACTGTAGACCTAAAGGATGTCAATATGATTGACAACTTTCATTTCGAAAAATATCAAAAGCTTTCCGTTAATTATAATAGAGATATGGAGATGTTCCCTGTGGTCAAAAGAATTATTGAGAAGATTACAGGCAAGGAAACCGTATACCATTCACCCACCGATATGGGTGTTAATAGAGTCGGCTTTGGAATTACCGATGATGATATCGTAGTAGAAGCATCTAAGCAGGAAATTATACGCAGATACTTTGCTACTGCCTGTGATTTTAAGAAGGGATTATTGGATGAGGATTCCTTAAACCGTATGAAGGTTATTATGGAGGAGCTCTCACTAAAGCAGGAGGATAGACCCTGCGTTATACCTGCCAGAGAATACTCTACCAAGACAAGGGATAAGGGTCACGATAACGATACGGTCTCTGTGATGGCCTTTGAAATGCCCGATGGAAAAATCATAACTGGTAGAAGCTCATCAACCATGGACTGCAGCTCTGCTGCCATATTAAATGCAATTAAGTATCTTGGAGGAATCGGCGATGAGATCTTTCTTCTATCTCCCTTAATTTTAAGCACCATCCGTGACCTAAAGGAAAAGGATCTGAAAAGTAAGATAACTCACTTGAATGCAAATGAAATACTTATAGCACTTAGTATATGTGCTGTTACCAATCCCACGGCACAGCTAGCATATGATAAATTATCCACGCTAAAGGGAATCCAAGCCCATTGCACTTCAATGCTTAATAAAAATGATGAGCAGATATTAAGAAAGCTTGGAATAGATGTTACCTCTGATCCTTTTTATCCGTCAGAGAATCTATACTATGTATAGCATAGAGGCAGTATAGCTATATTATTAGCCTGTATAAAAATATAGTTAATATGATAAAAACAAGAAGCCCTGAAGATTTGGTAGATATCCAAAGCTACAGGGCTTTTATAATAAGCAAAGCTAATTCTGTCTGTTTATGTTTTAATAGCGTCATATATTGGCTATTAATGTCTCCCTTTTATTAATCCGCTAGTGATATTGCATCCCATGCTTCACTATTTATAACTACATCATATTCGGAAGACCACTGTGAATAATAATCTGCAAATAGCTTTGTACGCCTTTCTTCTATAATAGCTTCCTTAACCTGTATGGTTGCGTTCTCATTAAAATCTGTTACACAGTATATGATATGCCATCCATATTCTGTGGTTATCAAACCGCTGATCTCCCCGGTCTTTAGGCTAAAGGCCGCCTGCTCAAATGTATTGCTAAACTCCTCGGGCCCCTCACCTCTTCCAAATGTATATTCTATAAGCTCTGCCTCAGAGTTGGTCTCTGCTAATGTATAAAAATCCTCTCCATCTCTTGCATTATCTAAGAGTTTATTCGCCTTATCTAAAGCTTTATTTCTATTCTCTAACGACATAGGAACTCTGTTACCTTCTTCATTAAGCTCAGTACTGTACACCAATATGTGTTGAGCAGTAATCTGCTGTGCACTAATATCAGAAACATTTGTATCCACATCTATTGTAAGGGTTTCAAATACCTTCTCTGCCAGGATATTATCCGAATATACCTTTTCTAGAAGCTCACGGCTTACCATATAACGTTTCCTATCATCATCAGAAAGCTCTGCAAAATGTTCATTCGCATAAGCAGCTGCATCTGCCATCTCTTCCTCTGTTAATGCTATTCCTTCCTGACTAGCCTTATCACGAATAACCTTCAGCTGTATGATTTGCTTTAGGACCTCATCCTTAATATATTCGCCAAAGCTGTTGCCATCAGCGAAGATATCCACTTCCCAAATTCCTTTGCTATAATCAACCTCATAATTCTCCTGTGCGGACTTAATATATACCATGGCCTCGTTATAATATACCCTGATATCTCCCACAAGAGCTATTAGCTCACCTGCATTAGTTAACTCCTCATCCTCCTGCTGACCATCTGTATCTAAGTAATAATATGAAACCTCAGTAACTAGGCCTGTATCAATATCATAGGATAGATATGTCTCACTTTCATTATCCCGATAGGTGTGAGTAACTGAATTTTTTTCCGTCTCAATAGTCTTATTGGCTTCCGATTCATAAATCTCTAATAGCTTAAGCTCTGCCTCGGTCCTGTTCATTCCAATAGTCACACCAAAAATCCTAAATTGCTCTGACCCCTCTAGAATCGTAAATGATCTAATAGCTCCCTTTGGCGAAATAAGCTGCAATGAGTTCTCTAGCTTATATACGCCATTGCTCTCCTCAGTAAGCTCGATTTTAGTGCTTTTAGAAAATTTACCTAT
>CAZODB010000016.1:17975-19679 GCA_964578425.1 uncultured Herbinix sp. | reverse complement strand
GATTGCAGGTACAGGGCACCGCTATCTCCCCGGCTGCACGGAAACTTTATGACATAGTAATTTTGAACTGTATTCAACAGTATACGGCTTTTAATCCCAGCTGTCAACCCTCAAGCTTTTCCAATTTATTTCGAATACGAAGCTCCTTAAAAAAGGTTTGCAATATCTGCTTACACTCTTTTTTTAGAACGCCTATGCTTATCTCTACCTGATGATTAAACTCCTCCATCTGCAAAAGATTAAGTATCGAACCTCCACATCCCGCCTTTGGATTCATGGTTCCTATTACAGCTCTTTTTATTCTTGCCTGGACTATGGCACCGGAGCACATCTGGCACGGCTCCAATGTAATATATATGGTACAATCCTCCAGGCGCCAATCTCCCATATTCTTACTTGCTTTATTAATTGCAGTTAGTTCTGCATGAGCAAGAGTCGTTTTGTTCGTATTTCTTCTGTTATATCCTCTGCCTATTATTTTGTCCTGATAAACAACGACGCAGCCAATGGGAACCTCGCCTAAGAGATAGGCCTTATTTGCCTGTTTCAATGCTTCTCTCATATATTTTTCATCCGTCATGGTATCTTATCCTTTTCTATGGACCAACATTATGCTATATTTATTATATCCACGGTAAGCGGATTAGTAAAGGAGACAATATGAAGATTCACGGTTTTAATAAATCCACTCTTTTAGACTATCCTAAGCATCTAGCGGCCACTTTATTTGTAGGAAGCTGTAATATGAGATGCCCCTTTTGTCATAATGCCTCTTTGGTATTAAGACCTAATACACAACCTATTATTCCTGAAGGCGAAATCCTATCCTATCTTAAAAAAAGAAAAAACATCTTAGAAGGTGTATGCATTACAGGCGGCGAGCCAACCCTATATCCCGATCTTCCTGTTTTTATTAATAAAATTAAGGAAATGGGCTTTAAAGTAAAGCTAGATACCAACGGGACAAATCCAGCTATGATTAAGGAGCTTATAGACAAAAACCAGATAGATTATGTCGCTATGGACATTAAAAACTCTTTAGATAAATATAAATTCACAGCAGGAAATAAGGATATCTCCTTGGATAAAATCAAAGAGAGCGTATCCCTACTTCTTTCAGGGGTAGTGGAATATGAATTTAGAACCACCATAGTAAATGAGTTGCACAATGAAGATGATATAAAATCTATTGGTGATTGGATTAGAGGTGCAAGGGCTTATTATCTTCAATCTTATACCGACTCTGACGATGTGATTTCACATGGGCTTACTGCTCCACCAAAGGAAGCATTGTTGATGTATAAGGAGTTATTATCTATCTATGTGGAGCATGTTGATATACGTGGTGTTGATTAATACATATTAGAAATTAACCTCAAGATACCAGTATCCGAAGTCCCCCTGCTTTAGTTCTCTTTTTCGTATAGATTTAAAGCATTCAAACCCAAACATCCTGGCCATAAAGCGCTCTCTATTATGATATATACCTGGCACTCCAAGTATATATCGACATCCATAGCGGTCTATTATCTCTGCAAATATCAAATGATGGTAACAATAATACCCATGAAGCAGAAAGCTGTTATTGCTTAGTATCCATGTGTCTGAAGGAAGCGCTC
The DNA here is from genome assembly GCA_964578425.1 of uncultured Herbinix sp. Taxonomy (GTDB): domain Bacteria; phylum Bacillota; class Clostridia; order Lachnospirales; family Lachnospiraceae; genus Mobilitalea. Next base: position 18,060 of record CAZODB010000016.1, on the reverse strand, counting down.
CTATGTCCTTTGGTTCTATCTTAACACATCTCCTTATTTCACTGTCCTCAAAGGGATAGATTCTTGGATAATTAGCAAATATTCT
>CAZODB010000016.1:5161-17875 GCA_964578425.1 uncultured Herbinix sp. | reverse complement strand
TTCCATTTTCATATTCATACATATACGATACAAATCTTTTATAGTCAGCCAAGTAAACACGCTCCCTTGCTTATAATAATGATTTAGGCTGTTTCATGATTCTATTCAATATATTCCATTAAAACAATCATTATGCCAACTCTTAGCAAAGGGTCCACTAAAGGATTATCTTATATCTATTTTATGTCTTACATCTGTACTGTTGCGAAAGCATATTACTACACAAGATACTTGAAAAGACGATTTGAAACCTCTATGAATTGCTTCAAGGAAAGGGCTTCCCCCCTGATATCCTTAGAGATATCAAGCGATTCTAAGGCTTCAATTACATCTTCCTTACTAAAGGATAATCCCTCATAATTGTATATTCCGTTCACAAACGTCTTTCTTCTTTGATTAAAGGATGCACGAATAAGCGAGAATAGAAGACTTTCATTCTCCACATGGAATGGTGGCTTTTCATGTGGTATCAGATTAATAACCGCTGAACCGACCTTTGGACGAGGTATAAAGCAGTTGGGAGGAACATTTGCAGCTATATAAGGCTTAGCGTAATACTGTACGGCTAGGGACAGTGAACCATATTCCTTTGACCCGGGACCAGCTTGTATGCGATCAGCAACCTCCTTCTGTATCATAACAGTTACACCGGATAGCGGAACATGCCCTTCAAATAAATTCATTATAATTGGTGTAGTAATATAATAGGGAAGGTTTGCGACTACCCTTATGGGTCTGTCATCGTTATATTCCTTTACTATTGATCTAATATCTACCTTAAGAATATCCTTATTAAGTATGGTTACATTGTCGTAGTCTGCCAAGGTCTCTTCCAATATGGGAATCAACTTTTTATCAATCTCTACCGCCACAACCTCTCTGGCATTTTCACAAAGATATTGTGTAAGGGTTCCGATGCCTGGACCTATTTCCAGGACAAAGTCATCCTTTGTAATATCTGCTGCCTTAACAATCTTAAGGAGGACATGCTTGTCTATCAGAAAATTCTGTCCGTATTTCTTCTGAATTACAAAGCTGTATTTATTAAGTATCTCCATTGTATTCTTTGGATTTCCCAGTGCACTCATCTACTATCCTTTCATTTTGTAAAGCTTTTTCGCATTTTCATTTGTAATACGGACCACCGTATCATAATCTATGCCTTTGATATTCGCGATTTCCTGCGCAATATATGGCAGGTAGAGCGAGCTGTTTCTTTTGCCTCTATAGGGAACAGGTGATAGGTAAGGACAATCCGTCTCAAGCACCAGCTGCTCCAATGGAGCAAATGCTACTACCTCCTTTAATTTCCTACCGTTTTTAAACGTTACTACTCCTCCTATACCAAGATAAAATCCCATGTTCAAATACTGTCTAGCCTGCTCGACTCCATAGCCAAAGCAGTGAATTATAGCCCCTACTTCATGGGCATTAGTCTCCTTCATTATGTTAAAGGTATCATTTGCCGCATCTCTGCTGTGAATAACTAGGGGCTTACCTATTTCTTTTGCCATCTCAATCTGTCTTATAAACCATTCCTTTTGTATGTCTCTCTCTGGTGTGTCCCAATAATAATCAAGGCCTATCTCGCCTATTGCTACCACCTTTGGATGGTCTGCCTTTTCCCTAAGCCACAAAAGACGCTCCTCATTCATCAGCATGGAATCTTCAGGATGTATACCTACGGAAGCATATATATATTCATAATTCTCAGCAAGATTAATCGACTGATCAATTGTCTTTATTCCAGAGCTAATATTAACTATATACTCAATTTTGTGTTTTGGAAGGCTCTCAAGAAGCTCTCTACGATCCTCATCAAATGCTGCATCCTCATAATGGGCATGGGTATCAAATATCATTTGTCTAACCTCTTCCTGCAAGATTGCCTATTTGTCATATATATCCCGTTTATTATACATCAGCCTCATCTTCAAAACAACATTGATTCCTCACATAGTAGTATGCAATAGATAATTGCGAAAAACCCGAGGAGCGGACAATCTAACAATTGCCTTCATACACATGCTTGAGCCTTTTACGGGCTATATCTGCCAGCCGATATACTGTTTCTACCGGCGTTGTCTCCTTATCCTGCATCCTCCAGTGGGGGAAAAACCGTGATATATGAAGAGGAATACTGGAATTAATACTACTAAGCCAGCCTGATAATTCTTCCATCTCCTCCTCGCTATCATTTTCACCAGGTATTACTAGGGTAGTTACCTCCACATGACATTGTGCAGCTGCGATTCTTATGGTGTTTTTGACTATATCTAGATCCCCCTTAATCCCTTTATAAAAGCCTTCAGAAAAACCTTTTAGGTCAATATTGAAGGCATCCACTACAGGAAGTAGCTCTCTTAGGGGTTCTTCGCATATAAATCCACCCGTTACTATCACATTTTTTAGTCCTCTTTTTTTAGCCAGCCTGCTACAATCCTTTACGAACTCATATCCGATTAAAGGTTCGTTATAGGTGTAGGCGATACCTATATTACCTCGGTCCTTTAGTTCCTCAGCTCTCTTTACTAGTGTGTCGGCAGTCGTATGGCCATAATCAATCTGACTACCCTTAACCATGGATATATCATGATTTTGGCACCATAAGCATCTTAAATTACAACCGTAGCTTCCTACGGACAGGATCTTACTACCTGGATAAAAGTCATATAAGGGCTTCTTTTCAATCGGATCTAGAGCCATGGAGCTTATCCTTCCATAATTCTCACTGATTACCTTGCCATCTCTACAGATTCTACCATTACAAAAGCCCAGCTGCCCTTCTGCCAATTTACACCTATGGGGACATATATTACATACAGTTTTCATATTTTTCCTCTATTCAAAGCTTAGTAAAACATTCTATCTTGTTTCCCTTGTCTAACCTTTATTTAACTATTCATGCCTTATTACCTCAAACCTTTCCAGCTTTACACCTTCGTTATCATATATTCCGGCTTTTTTTCTTGCAATAGATACCTGCTTCTCCACAGAATCTATCCCTTCCAGATTCGGAAGCAGTAATCCTCTTCTTTTTCCTGCACTTACTATTACTCCATATCGATTTATATCTAGTTCTTCCATGGAATCTATGGGCTCAGCTTCAGATAGCACATCCACACTATAGACTAGATCATCAAGCTCCTCTTCGCCAACCGGAGGAAAACGAGGATCCTCCATCCCTGCACTTACGGCATTTCTAATTATCTCCTTGGCAATACTTCCTGTTACAGGTGAAATCGTTCCTATACATCCCCTAAGCTGTCCGTATTTTTTTAAGGATACAAATACTCCCGCCCTTGTACTTGTCATTTCCTCAGGAAGATTGTCTATAACCTCTACATAGTCCCCTGACTTTACATAGCCTTCAAGTGATTGCCTTGCAAGACTAACATAAACATCCTCCTGCTTTTGCCTTTCTCTAGCCCGCCTTAATTGTTCCTGTTTAAATATTATATCAAAATGTCTTTTTTCGTCCTCACCAGTAATCTTATATGCACATACCGCATAACCAACTCCATAGGTCCCTTCATAGGATAAGAACTCTGGCTCAACACTTAGACCGCTTAATGCACCTGCCATAATTATAAAGGATCTGAGTCCACATTCTGCCGCTGCTTCACAAAGGTCTGGCGAAAGCGTAAGGAGGCTTAGAAAGTCCCCTTCTTTCATGGCTTCAGTAACTTTCTTATCAAACTCTAACCCCTCTTTAGCAAATCCATAAGGCCCATCCTCTTTAAGCTTGTGAGACAGGTCTCCGCTTGCCACAATTACTATTCTTCTATTAAGTTTGTCCGCTGTATCCTTAATGCATCTGCCTAATCTATAATGATCCGTTACAGGCAGTCCCGACAGGCCGACCCGAACCAGTCTATAGTCCTTTAGATATTGATTAATAAAGTACAGAGGAACCATCGTTCCATGATCTAGGCTTTTATCCTTTTCCCCAAGGGTTCCTGCCTCTATCTGCTTCCTCTCTGATAAGGCCTCTAGCTCCTCGACAAAAATCTGATCATAATCAACCGAAAATGATATGTCTCTTACCCCAAAACGTCCCAAGTCTCCTTCGGCGCCAGAACCAGGAGAAATATGAAAATAATCCGAATAAAGGATTGAATGAGGCGTGGTAATTATAATAGTATCTGGCTTAAGCTTAGCAATTTGTTTTGCTATTTCATGATAGCTGTCTATTGTCTTTTGAATCATTTTTTCTTCTCCCCTGCCAACCTCTGGTACTATAAGGGGTGGATGAGGTACCATAAAAGCACCTAATATAGCCATGGCTTCAACTCCTTTTCTAACCTAAGCATACTTGTCCAAAGCATTACCATAGGGAAATAGTATTATTTCTTACTAGATAGATTCTACCCTTTTTTTAACTAATATGCAACTAGGTTACATTATTGTTATCAGCTACCACTAAAATATGATATTTGTAATAATGACACTTGCAATGATCCCTGCTAGGGTTGCTACAAGTGCCCCTGCCAGAGTATATCTTGATTTTTTCACTCCCGCCGCCATAAAATAGACTGCCATTGTATAAAATATAGTCTCTGTACTGCTTAGTATAATGGATACGAGCCTTCCTAGATAGGAATCCGGCCCAAACTCCTTAAATATATCCAGAAGCAAGCCTGTGGCTGCAGATGATGAGAACATTTTGACCAAGACAATAGGCAATAGCTCTGAGGGAAAATTAAATACCTTTGTTACGGGCTCTAATAGTTTAGATAGCAGATCAAGAGCCCCTGAAGCTCTCAGAATACCCACTCCGACCATTAAACCAATAAGTGTTGGTAGTATATCTATAACCACCTTAAAGCCATCTCTAGCCCCTTTAATAAACTCATCATATATGGGGGTCTTGGTAAGTAGTCCTAGGCCTATTATATAAAAAAATATAAATGGCATAATATAATTAGACACATATATAAGAAAATCCATATAGCCCTCCATTCTGGCTAATAACCATTTTTACCTTCAATGCTTTTTTCTGCCACTTATTTTTCTAGCAAGTCTTGCAAATATGATGCCTGCTAATGTGGATATACTTGTAGCAATAATACCTGCCATCAGTATCTCTGCAGGATTAACAGAGCCATATTGACTTCTGTATGCTATAATATTTACGGGTATCAGCTGTAGGGAGGATATATTTATTATTAAGAATGTACACATATCACAGCTTGCTATATCAGAATTGTTATTAAGCTTTTTTAGCTCCTTCATAGCCATTAATCCCATCGGTGTAGCCGCCCAACCAAGACCTAGTATGTTTGCTATCATATTTGAGGCAATATATTCATTTACCACATGCTCCTTTGGAAGGTCAGGAAAAAGATATCGAATAATAGGCCTTAAGGCTTTAGTAAATGATGCCACAAGACCGCACTTTTTTGCTATCTGCATCATACCTGTCCACAAGGCCATAATACCCAACATAGATATGCATAAGGTAACCGCTTCCTTAGATGAGCTAATAGCTGCATTACCAAGTTCAACAATATTACCGTTAAATACTCCGACAATAATACCTATGATAATCATGAAGCCCCATAAATAGCTTAACACTTAGATGCCCACCTTATTAATAACCTATTGATAATCTATATTCATTATCTCACGATTAATGTACTATTTTTGCTTATATAGTTCGTTTTGCATCCCTTTTACATATATTGTTTAAAATGTGCTACATTTTGACAATTTATTTAGTTGACTTTAAAAAAACACTATGGTATCTTATATTAATGCGATATACAGAAAATGTAAGCCTTTATATGGTTTGTAGAGAGGCATGTATATAAGCATATCCCCAATATACTTGAGAAAAGGAGGTCATATTATGAAAGGTACAGGAATTGTTAGAAGGCTCGATGAGCTAGGAAGAATCACCCTACCTATAGAGCTAAGAAGAACATTAGACGTAGGCGAAAGAGATCCTTTGGAGATTTATGTCGACGAGGGAAGGATTATTCTTCAGAAGTACGAGCCGTCTGATATTTTTACAGGCAGCAAGGAAAATCTTATCAGCTATCATGACAAGAAAGTTTCTAAGGATACTATCAGAGAACTAGCAAAGCTCGCCGGAATTATTGAATAGCATACATACAAATGAGCCCCGAAACGATGAAAATCACCGTTTCGGGGCTCATTTATATGTTCTAGCATTATTTTATTTACTATTCAACTTCACAGCGTACTTTGTTCCTATCTTAACACTATAATATTCTCCGGACGGTTCATTGTTTAGGTATATCTGTCCTATTACATAGTGATCCGATAATTCTGCTTGAATTGGCTCACCGTTATGGTCTATATAGACTTTTGGCGCCCCTTCTATCGCTGTATAGTAAACTTTTTTCTCAAGTCCATCAGTATATATTGTCCTTTGCATTGACCCATTTTCTAAGCCATATAAGAACAAGCCACTGGTTTCCGTAATTGTTCTTTGCCTTTTTCCTTCATTATCCCTTTCAAAACCTTTCTCTGCTGTCTTTCCCATACCGATTGGCATATCTTGATTCCATTCGCCTTGATAATAATACCATCCAGAATCCTTGTCCTTAAGCTTCAGTACAAACTGAATACCCATGCCCTCTCTCATTCTATCCTTAAATCCCCCCGCATAGATATTATTCTCATCTGATATCAGCATACCATAGCTTATATAAGAATTCATGTTTCCCGAAGGACTATAGTAAAAGGGTGCATTCACAGCTATTGTATCAGTAAAAAAGGAATCCTCCATAATATTAGTAATCTCATCTATATCGACAACACTAAGCGCTGTATAGAGCTCATTTAACACTCTTTCTTTTTCTACTCTTTGCCTAATCAAATCATTTACTTTGTTTAGGAGGTCTTCTGAAGCCTCGCTTCTGTTGCTTCTTAGATAATTCTGAAGAATAGCCTTAGCCGTATCATAATCCTTCATAGTAATATATAGCTCGGACATTTGATTATATGCCGTATCTCTTTCTGATATAAGCCATATTGCTTCATTAAAATTATTAAGGGCTTCCTCGTAATTTTCTTGATATATGTATTCTGAAGCCATAAGAAGAATTTCATCATACCTTATCTCCTTAAGGCGAGATTCCACCCTGCTCATTATAATATTTAATTGCTCTGACTCTGCTAAAGCCTGACCATCCTTTATTTCATCCTCAGCGAGATCATACCTGTCCATAGCCATATAGGATTCTGCAATTTTTAAGTATGATATATACTCCTTGCTCTTTATCATCTTTGCCTTTTCGTACTCATCAACTGCTTTAACATATTCACCATTTGAAAAATATGTGTCCCCATAGGAAATTAACTGAAAAAATCTATAGTCTGTTTTTCTGGCTGTTATTTCCTCTATTTTCTCCTTAACAATAGTGGTTTTTTCTACTTCGTATCTGCTTCTTAATACTTCAAGTGCTTTATCATATTCATGGCCACTACCATAGGCTTCCGCTAAGCCTATAGACAAAAGCTCCTTATCACCATATTTCATAGACAAAGCCTTTTGAAATGCATCTTGCGCCTCCTTAAAGCTACCTGCCTCTAGATAATCCTGAGCCATAACAGCTTGTTCTTCATATCTCTTTCTTGATATATAAGCATTATATATAAATAAAGCCGCCAATAGGAATATAGCAGCAGATAGTATAAGTATCCACCTTTTTTTATTCCAATGCAGTATTCTATTTATCATTGTTACACCTCCAAAAGACAGTTCCTCCACAAAGCTGATAAATTCATTAATTTGATTTGTTATCTAGAAGAGCTTGATAGACCTCGCGCTTACTGATACCCCTATCCTTTGCAACCGATTTCATTGCTTCCTTTTTTTCTATCCCACGATCAGTATATATCTTCATATGTTCAGAAATGGTTTTTTCCTCCCATATGCTTTGCCTTTCTGCTTCAAGCTCCTTTATGGATCTTCCCTCAATTATAAGAACATATTCTCCCCTAGGCTCATTGCTCTCATAAGAAGCAATAGCATCTTTTAGGCTTGTCCTCCAAACTGTTTCATGTATTTTTGTCAGCTCCCTGACAATGGTAATGGTTCGATTGCCCAACACTTCATATAGTTCTTTTAATGTTTTAAGCAATCTATGGGGTGCCTCATATAGTATTATCGTACGAGTGTCATCGGTAAGCTCCTTTAATATCCTAGCTCTTTCTTTCTTTCCAGAAGGTAAAAATGCCTCAAAGGAAAATCTTCCAGACGAAATACCTGACAATGTCAGCCCTGTAATAAGAGCACATGGTCCAGGAAGTGAGGTCACCTCGATTCCCGAATCATAAGCTTGCTTAACTAGCTCCTCACCTGGGTCGGAAATTGCAGGCGTTCCTGCATCTGTAATCAGAGCGATGCGCTTGCCTCCTAATAGCTGCTCGACCAAGCTCCTTGCCTTGTCTATTTTATTATGCTCATGATAACTCGTTATCGGCGTCTGAATCTCATAATGATTTAATAGCTTCCTGCTATGTCTAGTATCCTCTGCAGCAATTAAATCGACCTCTTTGAGAGTATTAATAACCCTTAGGGTAATGTCTTCTAAATTACCGATGGGAGTAGCGCACAAATATAATTTTCCCGACATATCTCCATGCCTTTCCAAAATATAAATCGTTTTATCTGCTTAGTATGGTTAACTATTATTTATACCCGTATATTTCAAGGATTTCATCTGTATAGACCCCGGGCTCCTTATATACAATTAAGGGAGCTTCCACTATCAGATTTCTTCCACCCCCCTTAATACATTCCAAAAGCACCATATTCGGTTCCTTACCAATATACGGATATACAAATCTCATCCTCTTGGCCTCTAGCTTATGCAAAGAGCAAGTGTTTATGATTTCAACCAATCTAAAGGGTCTATGGATCATATAAAACCTACCATTTGCTTTTAAAACTCTCGTAGCCTCCCGTACTACATCCTCTAGTGTGCACATTATCTCATGCCTTGCTATAGCCTTAGAGCTGTCTGGGTTTACAATGCCATGGCTTTGATTCATATATGGCGGATTACATGTAAGAACATCAAAAGAAGCCGTTCCAAATAGCAAAGAGGCCTCCTTGATATCTCCATCTATAATATCAATTTTATCTTCAAGCTTGTTAAGAATAACGCTTCGTCTTGCCATATCTGCAATTTCACTCTGTATCTCAAGTCCAGTAAAATGCTTGCCGGATGTTTTTGCCTCCAAGAGAATAGGTATAATACCAGTTCCCGTTCCCATATCAAGAACTCTCTCACCTAGAAGAGTCTTAGCAAATCCCGATAATAATACAGCATCCATTCCAAAACAAAACTTATTTGTATTTTGAATAATTCTATAATTTTTTCTATGAAGCTCGTCTATTCGTTCGCCGGGCTTTAACAATCCCTTGGAAATATCCATGCTATTCATCATCATCCAAAAGAGATTTTCCCTCCTTTTTCTCCAAGCGCTCCAGCTCCCTTAATTCATCATTATCAATATTGTTCCCTTTTTCTTTCCTCTTCTTAGGTCTGAATTTCAATTCTTCCACCTTATACTCACGAACTTCCTTTTCATCTTTCTCAAGGGTCACAATTACCTTAACCAACTGCTTTAATACACTGACACTTTGAACCTCTCCCTTAAGTTTATCATTGGTGGTAACATAGTCACCCACATCGGGAAGTTTCGCATTTAGTTCTTCATAAGCCTCCTGCTCATTCTTAAGGCAGCACATAAGCCTTCCGCAGACTCCTGAAATCTTGGTTGGATTAAGGGAAAGATTCTGTTCCTTTGCCATCTTGATGGATACCGGTGCAAATTCAGACAAATGTGAATTACAGCAAAGAGTCCTTCCACAGATTCCGATTCCTCCAACAATTTTAGTTTCGTCCCTAACCCCAATCTGTCTAAGCTCGATTCTTGTCTTAAAAACCGAGGCTAAATCTTTAACTAATTCTCTAAAATCAATTCTACCGTCGGCAGTAAAATAAAATAAGACCTTATTATTGTCAAATGTATATTCCGAATCAATAAGCTTCATCTCTAAGCCATGCTTTTCAATCTTTTCTAGACAAATTCGGAATGCTTCCTTTTCCTTTTCCTTATTCTCTCTTTCCACCTCATCATCCACTGGAGTCGCTTGGCGAATTACAGGCTTTAGTGGCTGAATAACTTTATCATCCTCTATCTCTCTAAGTCCCAGTACTACTTTGCCATACTCAACTCCTCTTGCAGTTTCAACAATTACATTGTCCCCCTGCTTTATATCAAATCCGGCTGGGTCAAAATAATATATTTTCCCCGCTCTTCGAAACCTTACTCCTATAACATTAACCATTATATTTCTCCTTTATACTGAGTAGCATCAATTCTATAGTAATGTCTAAATTAACATTGGCCTTTAGCTTAGCCTTTGCTTCCTCCATGGACTTTATTATATTCTCTATCTTATCGTAGCTACTTGTGTTTGCCTGTTTCTTAATAGTCTGAAATTCATCCTTAAATAATAACAGATTTGGGTCCTTAGTCGCTTTTAGCATAAGAACATCTCTAAACCAGAGCATCATTAAGTCAATATAATCATTGACGGAGGATTTATTCTCTGTCATAGTCTTTATACCTGATATAACTTCATCTAGCTCCATATCATCTATATATCTGAGTATATGAAAGATATCTTCCTTTTTACTCTCAAAGTCATCTGAGGATGCATACTTTATTGCCTTCCCAACATTTCCTCCACTAAAATCAGCTGCAATCTCTGCCACATAATCCGGAATCTGCAGCTTATTCATAAGGTGCTCCTTAATCAGTACTTTATCTATTGGTTTTAGATCTAATACTACACAGCGTGAAAGAATAGTAGGCAATAGACTCTGTATATTACATGCAAGCAAAAGTATTATGGCATACTCAGGGGGCTCCTCAATTGTCTTTAATAATGCATTCTGCGCATTCTCGGTCATTTTGTCCGCTGAATCAATTATATATATTTTGTATGGGCTTTGATATGGCATAACCTGAATATCTGCATTTACCTGGGTCCTGATATCATCCACGCCTATGCTGGTTTTTTCGTGAGTTATCCACAAAACATCCGGATGATTCCCACTATCGGATTGCATACAGGACTTACAGCCCTTGCAGGGTTGACCTTTATTCTCCATACATTGCAAGGTTTTTGCAAATGCTAACGCCAGAGACTTCTTCCCCATACCCTCCTCGCCATTAAAAATATAGGCATGAGAAACCTTCTCTGCACTGATAGCATTCTGCAGATGCTTAATTATTCCCTCATGTCCAATTATTTGTGTATAATCCCGCATAAGAATTCTCCATTGATTTTTTATGTCATTATATCTATTAATAATCCCCTAATCTCATCTATCTTATTAAGTATAAGAATATGATCCTTTTCATCCTTAATAAGCTCCATTGCAAGCGCATCCAGCTCCTTGTTAACTAATTTTATCATGGTGTATACTCTGTGTCTTCCCTTTCTGTCAAGGAAATTCTCTCTTGTAAACTTATGAGATCTGCTTACAATCTCATTCATAAACCCTCTTATTAATTCTCTATAATTCCTCATGTCACGCACATCCATACGCTTACCCAGCTTTTTTCCCTGTGCTGAGATTTCGTCCAGCATGAAATTCAATCTGGCCTGTAGATCCTGATCCCCTATCTGAGAAATTAGGGTAAACTTAAATGAACCATCCGCATCTTGTATCGGAGGCTTATGCGTAGCTTGATTGACCTGTAGTGTTTGATTTACTTTAATATCCATAGGATTTCTCCTCTTAGTTACTATATAAAACGAAATAAACTCTCAAAATACCTAGCATTTTGAAGCCTATCGTGATTATATCATAAATATACATGGTTGACAGTATGTTTTTTGCAATGCTTTTAAGACTATAGTAATAGCTTTTTTATATCATCAATAATGCTTTGTAAGCAAATATTAATATCAAGGTTTGTATATCTGTGGCTTATTCCTTGTTCGGCTATTTTTTCTTCTGAAAAGTCCTCATCATCAGCCAAAAACCTTCTGCATAGCTCTGCATACTTAGGTTCTTTCTGTTTTTGCTCTCTACGAACAGCCCGTATAAGGCGTATACCGTCTTCTATCTCAATATATATAGGTATTACCCTGTCCTTTCCAAAATAACCTCTTAATTGCCCATAGCTATATAGTGTTCCATGCACAATATAATTATATTGGTCAACATCTATTTGTCCGTCATCTACCGTAAAGTAGTGCCACTCTCCATGAATCGTGTTATATGAGCGATGCTCTATCACCTTGTTCGCCTCTTTCAGTTCCGTAAGTCTTCCTTCGTCAACAAAGTAATACTCTACTCCCTCTTTTTCAGATGCACGAATTGGCCTTGTAGTGTACATAATAACAGTTTTAAGACTTAATTCTTTTTGTTCCAATAGCTTTTTATATATAGTATCCTTGCCCGTTGCACTCTTCCCAATAACAATAAAAATTTTTGGCATTGCTACTTGTCCTTTCTCACACTTGACTCCCCGTATTATATAAATATATGAGCTACTTGCCTAAGCCCCTTTTTTTCTCATACTTATGAAGATACATCCTTTGATCAGCAATACTTAAGCACTCCTCCAGTGTGGTTTCCTCATCCGCCTTAGTAATACTCCACCCATCCTTATACATATCTCGTCATCCTCTGAAATCTTTATAAATGCATT
>CAZODB010000016.1:0-5061 GCA_964578425.1 uncultured Herbinix sp. | reverse complement strand
CTCCACCCATCCTTATACATATCTCGTCATCCTCTGAAATCTTTATAAATGCATTGGCCACGGCTATAAGAGCTATATCCCCACCTGCATGTCCATATAGATCATTAATATACTTTAAGTTATCCATGTCAGCGCTAAATACCATTAGATTGCTCTCATTTCTAATGCTTTGTTCCAAATACTTCTGACCAAGAGTAATCAAAGCCCTTCTGTTATATAGTCCAGTCAATTCATCCTTAATGGAGATATCCTCTAGCTTATAGACCAGCCTATTAAGCTCACTATGAATCTTTATATTCTCAAGAGTATTGCACACATTTGTAAGCCACCCCTGATAAGAGGATTTATATGCTTGAAATTCCTTGAAGCTAATCGCTGTATATCCATAGCATTTTTCACGATGATGTAGCATATTAAAATAGAAGGCCTGAGGCTCACTATCCAAGTAAATAGATGGAAGTAGCTCTCTAGCTTCAAATTGTACCTTTTGCAAGAGTTCACCATTCTTCAAGCCAAGCTCCATAGATACTTCTCTTTCGATAAGGCTGTCTTCACATTCCTTACCATTCTCATATTTATCCCAGTCAGTATAAAGGCACATATAAAAAGATGAATATCCAGAATTAATATTCGTATATGAAGGTAATCTACTGTTTAGGTCCTCTAGCAAATTTACCCCTGTCAAATCGATAGACATATAAGCATTTTCTGATATAGTATCGTCTCTATCCTCTAATTCTTGTATTATGTGGTTTTTTCTTTTAAATACCTCTTCTGTACTTTTCTTCATTTCGCATCCACAGGATTCACGAATATATGTAATGAATTTTAGATATGTAACATCATCCTGAGGCTTCCCCATGTTTTGTCCGTGGATCTTATCGACGGCTTCTCTTCCCATATCAAATACCGGCATACCCACTGTTGTAATAGTTGGACTAAAATCCTTAGTCACTCCAATATTATCGCATCCTGACACCGCTATATCTCTTGGAACCATTATACCCCTTCTAGCTAACGCATTGCATACTGCAATTGCCATATAGTCATTTGCACAGATTATTGCTTCAGGATATGTATCTTGATTGGCTAACCATTTTTCAACCGCCTCACTACCCGCTTCTCTCCAAAAATCGCCATAAACTATTCTATCTTCCTCTATCGGGATGCCATGCTCTGCCAGAATTCTTTTGTATGTGTTCAACCTTATTGTCGACACTGGATTATGCTTAGGGCCTGTAAGAAAGTTAAGCTTGGTAAACTTATGATGCTTAATAAAATGTTGTATTATATCATCTAATACAGAATCATCCTCAATAAGTACATTCTGATATTCATCTCTTCTCTGTCTAACACTTACGATGGGACAAGTACTATGCTTTTCTATATTATTAATAATATTTGATTCAAAATCCTTAACGAGTAAGGTGTCCGGAAGCAATATAATACCATCTAGTTCTTGGTATCTAATAATATTTGCTATGTTGCTTTCTGCAATTTCGTAATTAATCTCCCCATAACCAACAAAGTTAGAGAATATAGCCACATTATATCCAAGCTCATAGGCTCGCTGATATATTGCTCTGCATATAAAATCCTGATATTCCTCATAGGCACGTGTTACAAATACACCAATTGTTTTATGGTTGTTATCAAGCATAGCTTATTCCCCACCTTTAATTATTTCTCTCCTTAAAATCATTTAACAATTACCTATAAGACATCTTATATACTAACTCTCACAGGAAAAAACCTCAACCATAACTTAATATGTATGAGTCAAGGCTAAAGCTGTTCTGATGATATTAAATTAAGTTCTCCCTTATCTGTAAGGCTTTCTTTTTATTTTTCTGCTGATACATTTTTTTATCTACATCTATTAAGCACTCCTCAATTGTTGTATTCTCATTAGGAGTAACAAGACTCCATCCATAGCTAACATATACCTTAAATTCATGATTACCGCTTTGATTGAATTTGTCCAACTCACCGATAAATCTTCTAATAAAGCGTTGAGCCTTATCCTCATCGTAGATTAATCCAATTACTACGAATTCATCTCCTCCAAATCGTACACAGATTTCGTCATCATCAGCTGACACATTCAATGCCTCTGCAACAGTCTTTAAGGCAATGTCTCCTCCTATATGACCATAGTTATCATTGATTAGTTTTAGCTTGTCTAGATCAGATGAAAGTATCAAAAGCGTGCTTTGCTCCTCTACAGCCTGCTTAAGATATTTTTCTCCAATGGTCTCAAGGCCTCTCCTATTAAATAGGCCTGTTAGTTCGTCTCGTATATACATATCCTCAAGCTTATAGACAAGGCGATTTAACTCACTATGAACTCTTATGTTCTCTAATGCATTATTTACATTGATCATCCATGCCTGAAATGTAGACATATATGTCTGTATCTTTTCAAAAGCAATCGCTACATAACCAAAATCTATTGTCCTGTGATGCAAGACGGAGACATAGAATATCATAGGTCTATCCTCTTCAAATTGTTTTGGAATAAGATTTGCCCTCTTATAACGGATCTTGTCGTAATGTTCGAAGTTTTTAATGCCTACCTCCATAATCATCTCTTCATCAGGGTCATAAACACGCTCGTATCCTTCTTCTATACTTTGCCAATCCCTATATAAGCACATATAAAAATCAGTAAAGCCTACATTCTCATAAGCGTAATGATGTATACTACTAAATACATCCTCTTGTTTGGTCTTTCCAGTTAAGCCTGCAGACATAAAAGAGTTTCTTGCTACTTCTCTTTTTAACTTCTCTAAATAGGCAAAGAAATGCTTGCTACCAAGTTTTTTATCTTTATCAGAATCATATTCACAGCCACAGGATTCTCTTATAATGGTGGTTGACTGTATATAGGATATATTCTCCTCGACAAGTCCTTTGTTGACACGATCAATTTTATTCAATGCTTCAATGCCCATATCAATCCCAGACATAGTAGCTGTTGTAATGGAAGGACTAAGTTCCGAAGCGTCAGATATATCATCAAAGCCTGATACCGCTATCATATCAGGTACTGATATTCCCCTCTCCTCTAGGGCACCAGCGACTGTAATTGCCATATAATCATTGGCACAGATAATAGCTTGGGGCATGGTATCGGGATTGGATAACCATAAATCAACTGCATTTTTTCCCAGATGTTTCCAGAAATCTCCGTAATAAATCCGCTCTTCCTCTACTGGAATGCTGTATTCTGCCAATATCCTTTTATAGCTTCCAAGCCTTTTATCAGAATCAATATAGCCCTCTGGTCCTGCCAAAAAATTAAGCTTTGTAAAACCATGAACCTCAATAAAGTGTCTAATAATATTCTCTAATACATTGTTATCATCTACTAAGACATTATAGTATTCATCATGCTTCTTCCTTACACTCACTACAGGACATTTGCTTCTTCTTCCTATCTGATCCATTATTCTTTGCTCAAGTCCTTCGACTGCCATGGTATCAGGTGCCATAACGATACCATCCAGCTCTTCATATAGTGGAAGATCTGCTATCTTAACCTCGCCTTTATCATACTCATATGCATCATATCCTCCGAAATTTGTGAAGAATACAAGGTTATAATTTAGCTCCTGCGCACGAATAGATATACCTTTGCTTAGTTCCTCTTGATATCCATCATATACTGATGATATAAATACTCCTATTGTTTTTCTACCGTTTTGAAACACTTAGCATTCTCCTTTGGTAATTTGGGTCTCAAGTTGTGGCCGTTATAATGAAAACATAGTACTTCTTTACTATAATATATAACATGTTCCTGTAAAAAACAATATAATAATAAATATAAAGCTAGAAATTTTATGTAGATTAGCTAGTTCTACTCTATTTAAGATAAAATATCCTATCAATACCCAAAATAAAATCTATGTATTATAATGCAATAACAGGTAAAGCTATCAGTAAATATATTAAATATCATCTTGAGTTATATAAACTGGAGGTTTACATGGATAAAAACATAAGGTTATCATCAGACATAGATCAGAGTATTAGTCTAATAAATCAATATTTACCTATAAAAAAAAGCTTTGACATAATAGGTAGGGAATTAGTTATTGGGCAAAACACCAGAGCTTACTTAGTCTTTATAGATGGCTTTGCTAAGGATGATATTATGCTTTGGATTCTTGATGTATTACAGTCACTACCTGAGAATGATGTGTCTAATGCTTCTATCCAAAGTCTAATGGATAAGAAAATCGGTTATATAGAGGTAGAGCTATCTAAAGACATTGAGCAGATGAGATCTATGATATTAGCTGGTGCCGTATGCCTTATAGTAGACGGTCAGGATGAAGGCCTTATTATAGATGCAAGAGAATATCCTGTTCGTAGCCCCGAGGAACCAGAGCTTGAGAAGGTTAGTAGAGGCTCAAGAGATGGTTTGGTAGAAACAATAATCTTTAATACGGCACTGATTAGACGTAGACTACGTGATCCCAACCTGATTTATGAAATAACCACTGTGGGAAAGCGGTCAAAAACAGATGTGGTAATAGCTTATTTAGATGATATGGTAGACAAAAAGCTACTTTCTGAGGTTCAGAACAAAATAGATAAAATCGACGTAGGCGCTCTTGTTATGGCAGAAAAGACCCTCGAAGAACTTTTAATCAAAAAACATTGGTATAATCCTCTTCCGCAGGTAAAGTTTACCGAGCGGCCTGATGTGGTAGCTGCACACCTGATGGAAGGGCATATTGCTATTATAGTAGATACCTCTCCTAGCGTTATGCTGCTTCCAGTTACACTCTTTCACTTTACTCAGCATGCTGAGGATTACTATCAGAACATACTAGTTGGAAGTTATTATAGATGGATACGCTTTTTTGGAATGCTAGCTGCTCTTTTACTTCCTCCTCTGTGGCTTTTATTAGTACAAAACAAAGAACTGCTTCCCGATTTTCTTCAGTTTCTTGGTCCAAAGGATGAATACACCCTTCCCTTATTTGTCCAGCTCTTACTATTGGAGTTTGGTATGGATCTACTTCGCTTGTCCTCCATCCATACACCCAG
>CAZODB010000015.1:10485-19846 GCA_964578425.1 uncultured Herbinix sp. | reverse complement strand
GCCACTCCATCCCCAATAGGTAGAATAAGAGTCTCTAGCTCATCCATATGAGTTATGGTGTAAAGATACTCTCTCATCCTTGTATGAATGGTCCTATCTCTTCGGGCTATGCTATACCTAGAATTAATCACTGTTCCATCCTGTAGAACGTTATCTGTAATAAGAAGTCCACCCTCGTCTATTAATTTCATAAGCTCAGGTAAAAAGCTCATATATTGGGCTTTAGCAGCATCGAGAAATATAAAGTCATATCTAACCTTAGTCGTGGCTAGCTCCTTTAAAATATTAAGCGCTTCCCCTTCCAGTAATGAAACCTTACCCCTATGGGGATGTGCTTCATCCTTTAGATTTCTTCTTGCCTCAGCTAAACGCATAGGCACTTTCTCTATGGTGGTTATCTGGCAATCCTTGGGGGAATATTCGCTCATAAAGAGGGCGGAAAAGCCTATGGCTGTTCCGACCTCAAGTATATGTCTAGGTTTTTGCAAACTAATCATAAAGCGGATTAATCCCTGGGTTTCCCTTTTTATAATAGGAACCTTATTCTTTTTGGCTTCCTTTTCAAGCTGGTACAGCTGTGGTGATAGCTCTTTCCCCAGAGAGTTAATATATGCTGCGATTCTTTCTTCTGTAATCATTAGTCCTCGAATCCTTTATTGCTAGTCTTATTGTAAAAGACCCTTAATCTTCCTCAGTATCTACTATAGTATCCTGCACTTCTGATTTTGAATAGTCTGTAATAATATCAAGTATTTCATCATAGGTCATAGATGAATTCACTCTGTAAGTCCCAGGCATAATAATCTCGTTTTGAAGCTTTGCTTTAAAATAAAAGGAATATTTGTCCACTATGACACGATTTAATTCCAGCTTACCTGCTATATCCATAGAGGATTCACCCTTATTGATCCGTATAGGAATAGTTCTTCCAGGCTCCTCATCCAATGACACAGGTCCATACAGCTGATAGGTAAAATTAAAGGCTGTACGGCTACCATAAATTACAAGGATTACAATCAATATAACAAATATTATATTCAATAGTCCTTTAAGGATAAAGCTAGATATTTTTAATGTTAACTTGATTGATGTTGATGAAGATGACATATCATCGCTCTCCTAACACCCTAGACTTCCATAATAATTGGAAGTATCATAGGATTTCTCTTTGTTTTCTTCCAAATATAATCATTTAGAGATTCTCTAATCTCATTCTTAATCTTATTCCAATCAGTGATAGACTTAGCCTGGCATTTATCTAATGCTCTCTCTACAACATCCCTGGCCTCATCCATCAGGTTTTCAGATTCCTTCACATACACAAAACCTCTAGATACTATATCGGGGCCTGATACAACCTGATTACTGCCTTTTTCTAGAGATATAACTACAATCAGCAATCCATTTTCAGAAAGCATCTGACGATCACGTAGTACAACATTTCCTACGTCACCGACTCCCAATCCATCCACCAATATACCTTGCGCAATAACCTCATCAGTAACAGCTGCTTTATCATCTGAAATAGTAAGAACATCTCCTGATGATAACAAGAATATATTATCCTTTGGTACTCCCATTAGCTGGGCTATCTCGGCGTGACGGAGCAAATGTCTGTACTCTCCATGAACAGGTATAGCATATTTGGGCTTAGTCAAGGCATATATCAGCTTAATTTCTTCCTGATTTGCATGACCCGATACGTGGGTATCCTGATAGATTACCTTTGCTCCCTTCATGGACAATTCATTTATTACTCTTGACACTGATTTCTCATTACCGGGAATTGGCGTAGAGCTAAGTATAACCACGTCACCAGGCTTAATGAATACCTTTCTGTGAATTGAGGCTGCCATCCTAGAAAGTGCTGCCATGGATTCTCCCTGGCTTCCTGTTGAGATCATAACAATCTGGTCGTCGGTATAATTCTTCATATGCTCAATATCAATCAATACCCCTTCAGGTATATTAAGATATCCTATCTCGGAAGCGGTTCTAACTATGTTAACCATGCTACGGCCTTCAATTACTATCTTTCTTCCATACTTAACTGCCGAGTTTACTATCTGCTGAACACGATCCACATTTGAAGCAAAGGTTGCTACGATTATCCTTTGTTTACTATAATCTGCGAATATATTCTCGAAGGTTTTTCCGACAGTGCTTTCAGACATGGTATAGCCAGGACGTTCGGCATTAGTACTGTCACACATAAGAGCAAGTACGCCCTTCTTACCAATCTCACCAATCCTTTGAAGATCGATGGGTGTTCCGAATACAGGTGTATAGTCGACTTTAAAGTCTCCTGTGTGGAATATTGTTCCCACAGGTGTGAATATAGCTAAGGCCGCTGCGTCTGCAATACTATGATTCATCCTTACGAACTCTATTCTAAAGCGTCCCAGGTTAATAGACTGTCCGTATTTTATAACCTTACGTTTCGTTGTTTTCAAGAGGTTATGCTCTTTTAGCTTGTTTTCAATAATTGCTATAGTAAGCTTAGTAGCATATACAGGAACATTTACATCCCTTAAAACATATGGTAATGCGCCTATATGATCCTCATGGCCATGGGTTATGACAAACCCCTTAACCTTTTCGATATTATCCTTAAGATAGGTTACATCAGGAATAATAAAGTCAATTCCCAACATTTCATCCTCAGGAAAGGATAATCCGCAATCAACCACAATAATTGTTTCCTCATATTCGATTGCAGTAATATTCATGCCTATTTTCTCGAGCCCACCAAGGGGTATAATCTTTAATCCATCCAAATTGGTAATACCGTTCTTATCTGCTTGCTTATTGTTACTCATTAAATTGGCTAAGCTCTTTTTGGATCTTCTGTTTGTAGCTGTGTCCTGTTCTTTATGACCATTTGCACCGTTAGCATTATTGCTAGTGCTATTGTTGTTCTTTGCTTTAATAACTTCTTTCTCCTTACTATAATTATTTCCTGTTGCTTTGTTGTTTCTTTTGTTAATAGTTCTTACTTTAACTGTCTCTGCAGTATTCTTAATCGCTTTGTTACCTTCCTGCTTTTTATTATTCGATACTGCTGTTGTTTCTTTTCCTTTCAATCTTGCACCTCCAATGGTTTTATGTACATGTCTATCCATTATCTAAGTGCATGATATATAGATTAGATTTATTGGCCTTCCTCGCCTAAGCATTTTTTGCAATGTCCGTAAAGCTTAACCTCATGATCTGTCACTTCAAATCCTAGAATCTCCTTTATACGATTCTCTAGGTTCTCAAGCAGATCATCTTGAAAAGCATAAATATTACCACATTCAAGGCATATCAAATGATGATGATGGTGGCTGCTTTCTTCTTGATTCCTTGAGCCGATTTCATATCTTACATATCCATCATCCAAATTGAGTTTATCAATGAGATTTAATTCCGATAACAATTGAATTGTTCGATATACAGTTGCTAAACCAATATCCGGGAATTTTTTTCTGACATAATCATATATTTCCTCTGCTGTCAGGTGTTTGCCCGGCCGATTGTTCAGCACCTCTAATATCGCTATTCGTTGATTTGTTACCTTAAGCCCGTTCGTCCTAAGTAAAGCCTTGAACTGTTCTTGATTATTAGGCATATCATCACCAATTCCATCTAATTTTATATCAATGCATTTAATAAAGTTCTATATCATCAATTAATTCATTAAAAATCTCCGATGCCATGATAAGCTCCATGTCATCATCTACAATATCATATATTGCCTCTATATCTGTATCCTTTGAAATCTCCTTAAGGATAAGAGCTTCATCCTCATCCCCATCTCTTGTACACACTAAAAGATAATTCACGCCGCCGAGTCTAGTCTGTTCTATTACTTGAAATATGACCTCTTCATTATCCTCTGTAACAAAAGTTATTTCATCCGGCCTACTGTCCATATATTCTCATACCCTTTCAAATAAGTAATTCTTTAAAGCCAGTTAATTATTCGTTTTTATTAATACTCTGGCTATTATATAGTTTGTCCAAATATCCTTGAAGAATGAATACTGCGGCTATCTTGTCTATAACTAGCGCTTTCTTTTTATAATTTAATCCGGCCTCCGAAAGAACCTGCCCGGCAGCAACGGTTGTTAGTCGCTCATCCCAAAGTATAACTTTTAGATTGGTTCTAGCTCGAAGCTTCTCTGCAAATTCTTCAGATTTGCTTGCTCGCTCCCCTATTGAATTATTCATATTTTTCGGATAACCTAGGACAATCTCAGTTACCCCATATTCACTAATAAGCTCATCGATTCTAGCTAGTGTCCTCCGAAGCTTGTTTTCATGCTTCCTATGAACCACCTCAATTCCTTGGGCAGTCAATAGTAGCGGATCGCTTATGGCTACTCCTACTGTTACGGAACCATAGTCAAGTCCCATGATTCTCATATGGTATTCTCCCTCGTATAATAAAATACTATCTAATTGAATTCATTATCTATATAATATTTTAATAATTCCTCAATAATCTCGTCTCGCTCCACCTTCATAATCAGGCTTCTGGCCCCTTTATGGCTAGTTATGTATGTCGGGTCTCCTGACATTACATATCCGACAATCTGATTTACCGGATTATATCCTTTTTCCGTTAATGCTGCATATACTTGATGAATTACATCAGATACAATTGTTTCTGTATCCTTCAGTACCTTAAAATATTGTGTATTATTAAGCTTTCGCATTGAATCACTTCCTTCCCCATAGGGTTATTGATCCTGTTAACCAAAATATGCTTATTACATCTATATTAATATACATATGCAAAAATTTCAATTAGATTATTTATCACAATAGTAAATAATGCAGTAATTCCATTTATATTATATCACAGACTAGTATTTTATCAGCTAATCTTCTGTTAATCTTAACATTTACTATATGATTAATAATTTTATCATTATCCTGGGTGGTGGTAGCAAGCTTAAGATATCTCTCATTATGGCCAATCAAGTATGGTTTACCTTCAATTATAGTCTCCTCTTCAATAAGTACTTTATCTATTCTACCCATAAACATATCCATATAATCCTCAGACATCCGTTTTGCAACTGAGGTTAACACACTACTTCTCTTATGCTTTATATCCTCCGGGATCTGATCTGCCATCTTGGCAGCCTTGGTACCAGCTCTTTTCGAGTACTTAAATACATGGATATCCGAAAAGCCAATCCTTTTCACAAATTCAAGTGTTTCCTCAAACTCTTTATCGGTTTCACCTGGAAAGCCTACGATTATATCCGTTGTAAATGCTGGATTCTCAAAGTATTCCCTTAAAAGACCTACTTTATCTTCATATTCATCAGAAGAATATTTTCTATTCATACGCTTTAGCACAGTATCGCTGCCGCTTTGAAGCGACAGATGGAAATGAGGACAAAACTGTTTTGTACCTACAATCTCCTTTACAAATTCCTTTGTGATTATTCGTGGCTCTAAAGAGCCTAGCCTTATTCTCTCGATGCCCGGTATAGCTCCTATTGCTTTGATTAGCGAAGCTAGAGGCATATCCCTATATACCTCATCAGGATTGTCAAGTCTATCTGTACCATAAGACGATATATGAATTCCCGTCAATACAATTTCCTTATAGCCTGCTATTGAAAGCTTAGTAATCTCTTCCAGAATATCATCTTGATTTCTGCTTCTTACTCTGCCTCTGACATAGGGAATTATACAGTAGGAACAGAATCTATTGCAACCATCCTGTATCTTAATAAATGCCCTTGTCTTTTCCATAGTTGATATAATAGATAACTCTTCGAATTCCCTTTCAGCTCCGATATCAATAACCATATTTGTATTAATATCATTATGAACTCTGAACTCCTCCACAAGCCTTACAATCTCTGATTTTCTATTATTACCTACTACCAGATCCACACTACTGTCCTCAAGTAAATCCTTCTCTGCCGCTTGAACATAGCAGCCAACAGCAATAATTACGGCATCTGGGTTTCTTTTCCTTGCCTGATGTAGCATTTGCCGTGATTTTCTATCAGCGATGTTAGTTACAGTACAGGTATTTACTACATATACATCGGCAAGCTCCTTGAAATTCACTACCCCATAGCCTGCTGCTTCAAACATTCCCCTTATAGCATCTGTCTCGTAGGAGTTCACCTTACAGCCTAGAGTTAAAAACGCCACCCTTTTAGTCATATCCTAAACCCTTTCTATTATCGGTACCTATTATCCGTACCGGGTACACTGTTTCGTACCGGGTACACTTTTCCGTACCCGGTACACTTTTTTTGGTAGCAGATAGCGATTTTGTTATTCTTCACTTAGCTATACAACTTTTCCCGGTTTTTTTATGTACTTTGTATATTGACTTTTTTATTGTTAAAATATAGTATATACATATACGATATAAAGGAGGAGTTGTTACTATGAAGCAAGTAAAGATATCTTTAAATTCTATTGATAAGGTAAAAGCTTTCGTTAATGATGTTACAAAATTTGATTCTGATTTTGACTTGGTTTCAGGCAGATATGTTATAGACGCGAAATCCATTATGGGTATATTCAGTCTTGATTTATCTAAGACTATTGATCTTAACATCCATGGAGAGGGAGATCTAGAGCAGATTCTTTCCATTCTGAAGCCATATATTGTTGACTAATCATATTTGTTCAGTCAAGATTAGTTATAAGATGATCGAATTACATCGAGCTGCCTCTTGGCAGCTCTTTTACTATTCTTAAGCTAGCTCTTTGTCACCAAAATTCTAAATATATAACTAATCTATATTGATTATCTCTACTTCCTTAATGGCCAAGTCTACCATCTCATCAATATTCTCCTCTAGCCTTTTTTCAGAGTTACGGATTCTCTTTAAATTAGGTTTGGTAACAGGATGCTTTGCAACAAATATTGTACAGCAATCCTCGTATGGTAATATTGAGGTTTCATAGGTATCTATATTCATAGCTATATCCACTATATCCTTCTTATCAAAGGCAACAAGAGGTCTATGGACAGGCATAGAACAGACTTCATTGGTTGATGCCAGACTATGCATGGTCTGACTAGCCACTTGCCCTATGCTTTCACCAGTAACAAGTCCAAGACAATTCTCTTCTTCCGCCAGCTTTTCAGCTATTCTCATCATATATCTACGCATTATAATTGTAAGCTCATCATGGGGACATTTTTCATAGATATATAGCTGTATATCTGTAAAATTCACCACAAATAGCTTAATCTCACCGGTATACTTTGATATAGCCTTTGCTAAATCTACTACCTTCTGCTTAGCCCTTTCACTTGTATAAGGGGGTGCATGAAAATATACTGCCGTCATAGATACGCCACGCTTTGAAATCATATATCCTGCCACTGGGCTATCTATTCCACCAGATAATAGAAGCATTGCTTTTCCATTGGTTCCCACTGGCATACCTCCAGGACCTGGTATGACTATGGAGTATACATAGGATTTTGCGCGTACCTCTACATTGATACGAAGATCAGGCTCGTGAACATCCACCTTAAGCTCAGGAAATCTCTTAAGTAGATAGGCACCCATCTCCCTACAGATTTCAGGAGAGGTCAAGGGATAACTTTTATTAGCACGTTTGGCCATAACCTTAAATGTAATGTTTTTCTCGGGATACATGGCATCCACGTAATCTTCTACACCTTTAGTTAATACTTGCCAATCAGAATCGTCAATTACTACTACAGGACATATGGATGATATACCAAACACCCTTTGAAGGGCCGCCACCGTCTCTTCATAATCATAATGCTCAGGGCATTCTACAAATACCCTGCCCTGCTCCTTGTATACATTATAAACACCCAGAGGCTTTAGCACTCCTGCAATACGGTCACGAAGTGCATTTTCAAATATATATCGGTTGTTTCCCTTTAATCCAATTTCTGCGTATTTTATTAAAAACGCTTTAAACATCTTATTACCTTAACCTTTCGTTTCGCTATGTTTTTATCTTCTAGTAAATCTTCTTAAGTGAGGAAGAATGTCCTTTATCTGCTCTATGGCATAATAAATTTCTTCTCTTGAAGTCATTTCAGATAAAGAAAATCGTAATGTGGAATCAAGTAAATCCTTTGAGATACCTATTGCAATAAGCGCTTTGCTTGGTTGAGGATGATGAGAGCTACAGGCTGAACCTGCTGATACATACACCTCCCGTTCCTCTAGGGCATGAAGAAGCACTTCACTTCGCACCCCCTTAAAGCTTACGGATATTATATGGGGTGCAGTCTTTTTAATATGCTCCATCTTAAAGTCCTCAGTACACTCCTTGGGAAGGCCATTAATTATAACACACTCAAGCTTACTTATCTCTCTTATAAATATCTGCTTAAGCTCATACATCCTTTGGTTCTTCTGCTCAAAGTCTTTATAGAGCTCTACAGCCGCTTGTCCCAAACCAGCTATGGCAGGAACATTCTCCGTTCCCGAGCGGAGTCCCCCTTGGTGGCCTCCTCCAAATAATATTGGCTTCAGTCTTATACCATTATTTACATACAAGGCCCCGATGCCCTTTGGACCATGAATCTTATGTCCGCTTATAGACAGAAGATCAATGCCCATTCTCTTAGGATATATTCTGTACTTGCCAAAGGCCTGAATACCATCTACATGAATAATAATATCATTTTTAATGGTTTTTATCTCTCTTACTATTTCCTCTATGTCTTGAACCGCACCTATTTCATTGTTCACATACATTATGGATATCATAATTGTATCATCTTTTATGGATGAATAAAGCTTGTCCTTAATAATTCTACCGGAACTATCCACAGGAATAAAATCAAGCTTATAATCATTTTCTTCTAGAAAGAGTAGCGGTTGATGAACGGAAGGATGTTCTATCCTCGTAGTTATAATATGTCTTCCCCGCCTATGATATGCCATAGCTGCTCCTATAAGCGCCAGGTTATTAGCCTCTGTTCCACAGGAGGTGAATACAATTTCCTTTGCTTCTACCTTAAGGCAGTCTGCAATCTGTTGCGCTGATTCCTTCATATATCTTTCAGCAATCACTCCCATCATATGCATGGATGAAGGATTGCCATAATCCTCATATAATACTTTAAGCATTATATCTCGAACACCATCGGTTATCTTCGTTGTCGCTGAATTGTCCAAATACGCTTCCATATAATATACGTCCTTCTATATAATAATCCAAATAATAATCCAAATATATATTTGTTAATTCATGTATCTATTTATACAAGCTACTTTGAAACTCTTATGACTAAAATCACGAGTGCTCTTCTTGTGTTAATAAACACAGAAGAATCCGCTTATATAGCATATCATCAGAATAACACAATAGCCCTTATTATACCATATACCACTAT
>CAZODB010000015.1:4125-10385 GCA_964578425.1 uncultured Herbinix sp. | reverse complement strand
TATCAATCTGCAAGCTCCGTTCTGTTATACACAACATCTGCTATCAATGTGCAAGCTCTGTTCTATTGGGCTCCAGGATTTTTAGTATCCAATAAGGATTTACACTCATTTCTGAATCGTCTGATGACACATAGATTCCCAGATGAAGATGAACGTCAAATTGTCCCATAGTACCTTCAGCCCCATAGCCGGAATCCCCCATAAATCCAAGGAGCTGACCTGCAATCACCGTATCACCAGGCTTAAGCTCCGGAGCATAGGTATCCATATGTGCATAGTAAAAGTAACCACCTGATACCGAGCGAATACCTATACGGTAGCCTCCCTGCTCTAACCATCCCATATTCTCTACCGTCCCATCAGTTATACTAAGTATAGGAAAATACCCACGGGTATTATTAGCTGCCATAAGATCTGTACCCTCATGATTTCTACTTCCTCCGTAGCTTCTGGGGGCATACCAGCTATCCACATATGACACACCCTGAGCCTCCTTCCCCATGAGAGGAACCGGAAAATATCTTATATCAAAGAAAATCTCCTTGTAATAGCTATATAGCTCCTGAAAAGCTCTTGTCTTTGATAATCTATCAATTCCCCGAAGAAATATCTTCACATCAGGCACTGACCCACTTAGCATATCATAATCTGACAGCATCATGGAATATGTTAGATAACCAATTTCATTTATATAGGGATGTCCATATAAATCCTGATTAGTCACTATTAGATCATGGGTATATCTCTTAATTGCGTCAAGCTTAGCTTTATCAATTCTAATATCGCGAAACTCATCGTACACTACACCCTTAGAGATTGCGTCCCTTATAATTATCTCACTGTTAAGAAGCTTTAGACATTTACCTGTTATGGTGACTGATATTGTCAATAATATAATACAGCCTATCACGCGCATATTTGGTTGAAATCTTTTCATATAGCCTATCATTCCCCTAATCCTTTGAAGAGCAATCATGTTTATGAATAATAAGTATATGAGAAACAATCTACTATTATGACTATATTCTATACAAGCTTATACTATGAAAATGCATGACAAAACCTAGGGACAGGCTATGCCATGCATTATATATCATGCTATACATAATATACAAAGTAAAAGTCCTTATAGAGCCCAATGAACTAATCTTCAAAGATAAAATCATGTAATATACTAACGTTCTTAGTCAAATCTGGGATTAATACATCCATTCCTCTTACCTTGACATTGTCTGTAAATGTACCGTCAGCCGGAATTCTAAGCTGATCAATCTCCATTGTTCTCATTTCTATAAATGTAGTCAAGAGCTTTTCAAATGTCTTGCTGTCTATATCGGTTTTGACCATAGGTAGCATCTTGATCATTACTGTGGCTAGTTCGAGTTCACTATTCGTTTTATATTTTTCAAAAATAGCATTCAATATGATTCTATGACGGTCTGTTCTGCCATAATCATTATTGTCACCAGTTATGGCAGCTCTTTTACGAATACGTGAATAACCCAATACCTGATTACCATTCATGAGCTGGGTTCCACCCACAACGGTTCTATATCTAGGGTTAGATATATAGTTGGTATTCCTTAAATACTTGGCTTCCGAATTAGTCAGGGTAAGCTCGAGACCACCCATATAATCTATTATTTTTTCAAAATTTTCAAAGTTCACCAGCACGCCACCATCTATGTGGATGTTAAAATTAAGAGATATGGTTTCATATAGCAGGTCAACATCTCCCTTTTCATAAGCAGAGTTTAGTTTATTCTCTTTATATCCGGGTATCTGTACCAGAACGTCTCTCATAAGAGAGGTTAGCTTTATTGATTTACTGTTTTTATTGAGTGTGGCTATAATAATTAGATCCGTTCTACCTCTAGAGGTTCCTGAACCAATTGCCTCTTCCCCTAACAAGAGAATATTATATACACCCTCTTCTCTTCTTCCATAACCAGTATGCTCCGGCCAAACTATAACATCCGGATCTATCTCCTCTGAATCGGAAGCAATGTCATCCTCATCTATATAATCTTCATCTTCCATCATCTGAGGCTCATCAGTAAAATCCCGTGTCATAGTATCCCATATCTTACCACCTATATTAACACCCATCTTTATAAGCAGTTGGTTTCCGGGTTTTGTAAATCCAAGAAAAAATGCTATAGATAATAATGACAGTAATCCTATAATTACTCCTATCTGTATCTTCATCATTCTGGACTTTTTCTTATTTTTTATATTCCCCGCCTGTAAACTCTCTAATTCTTCCCCAATCTGCTTGGCTAAGGAATTATTAATATCATATAGAGTCTCATCAATAGCCTCTGCAGAATCCAGCTGCGAGGTGCTAGCGGCGGTCTCCTCACGAGAAGCTAAAGTATCCTTAGATACAGCTTCCGAATCAGAGTTCTCATTATTATCAATCGTAGCCGTCATCTCGGAAGCATCATTATCCTCTGGTGTAGCCACTGTCCCGAAAACATCATTATCCTCCGATGTAGACGCTGTCCCGGAAGCATCATTATCCTCCGATGTAGACGCTGTCCCGGAAACATCATTATCCTCCGATGTAGACGCTGTCTCCGTATCATCTTTATCCTCAGATGTAGCCTCTTTCCCGAAAACATCATAATCATCTAGTGTAGCCGCCATATCCGTGTCATCATTATCCTCAGGTCTATCTGCATCCCTCAATGATGTTGTATTTGCCTCATTACCTATATCTTCATCTTCGGTAGGTTCATTAGCTATAGATGCCGCAGCTTCTTCATATGCGACCTTGTCTTTTTTGTTCGGAATCCCCACGTCCGAAGGTCTCTGAGTGCTTGAATCAAAATCAATATCACTTAGGACCCTATCGATATTTTTATTAAAATTTTTTTGAAAATCCGAATCATTTCCAAAGTCAAAATCATCATGCGTATCGCTCTTTGACATGCTTCCATCTCCCACCATTTTATTTAGTATATAAACTTATACGGGTTACTCATAAATCTATAATTTTTTCTTCTATAATACGTTCTAGGAATTGATAAACTCTAATTGTTGATGATATACTTACTCTTTCATCTATTGTATGGACACGGGACATATCAGGTCCTATAGATACAATATCAATACCTGGCATTTTCTCGGCAATCAGTCCACATTCTAAGCCTGCATGGATAGCCTCTATCTTCATTTCCTCACCGTACATATCCTTATAATGCTTTTTAAGATGTTCTCTTAGCTTAGATTCCTTTCTAAACTCCCAAGCAGGATATTCGGAGCGCACTATATACTCTCCACCGATAAACTCGATTAGGTATTCCAGGCGGCGGCTTATATAATCCTTATAGCTGCTCTTGGAGCTTCTCACCGAATTACATATAATTGCTTGCTCTTCCTCTAAGCGAAATATACCTAGATTTAATGAACTCTCAACAAGTCCCTCTATATTTGAGCTCATAACCTGTACACCATAAGGTATCTGGATCAATATAAACAATAGCTTTTCTAAGGAGATTGGATCAAGAGGTGTATAGCCACCATCCCCCAAATCCTCTACTGAATACTCTAAATCCGGCTCACTAGCTTCTAATTCTTTCTTGTATATTTGCATTATATCGCTGATATTATCACACACCTGTATATAATCTTCAGCAGAAATTAGCAGCTTGGCAAATGCTTCACGGGGTATAACATTATCCTTATAGCCACCCTCCATATGAAGAAGACCAAAGGATGATTTTTCCCTTAAATCAAATAGTAGGCGTCCTAATAGCTTGTTTGCATTTGTACGGTTATGAATTATATCCATCCCCGAATGTCCACCCTTTAAGCCCCCTATGGTGATTTTAATCGCTTTGCCCTCCTCTGTTACACGCTTTATAGGCAATGTACAGGTTCCGGTTAAGCCACCGGCACAGCTTGCCAGTAGATATCCTTCTTCCTCGGAATCTAGATTTATCATATATTCTGATTTTAAGGAGGATAAGTCCAGTGCCTTTGCACCATTCATACCCACCTCTTCATCTGTGGTAATTACAGCCTCAATCCGTGGATTCTTTAATTCATCATCTGATAATAGTGCTAGCATATAAGCAACTGCTATCCCATTATCGGCGCCAAGAGTGGTTCCGTCTGCATGTAGATAGTCACCATCCACCAGAAGCTTTATTCCATCCTTGAGAAAATCATGACTGCCCTCTTTACGCTTCTCACAGACCATATCCATATGGCCCTGTAGCATAATAGCTGGTTCATTCTCATATCCAGGGGTAGCCTCCTTTATGATTATTACATTATTGGCTGAGTCTCTATTATACACCAATCCCCTGGATTTTGCAAAGCTTACCAAGTATTTACTAATTTCGACTTCGTTTCCGGAGCCTCTAGGAATACTTGATATCTCGCTAAAGTACTTAAATATACCTTTATAATCCATCTGTTCCAATTGTTTATCCATAATCCACCATGCCTTTCCTTTAAGCTAGCCTTAACAAAAGCCCTTCTTATGATTAGGCATATGCTTTATATTTATTAGACGATGTCCTAACCAATGAGGTTCATTACATTTTTTGTCTTAATATAGTCTTGTTCTTAATTCTTAAAGCTGTGAATCGGTGCAGGTATTCTTCCACCACGATTAATGAAGTTTTCGCAGGAAAACTCGTTAACTTTCATAACTGGTGTATGACCGAGCAATCCACCAAATTCCACATTGTCTCCCACGCCTTTCCCTATAACAGGAATTATTCTCACAGCTGTAGTCTTTTGATTAATCATACCTATAGCCATCTCATCAGCTATAATACCTGAGATTGTGCTTGCTTTAGTATCTCCGGGTATTGCTATCATGTCTAGCCCGACTGAGCAGACACAGCTCATAGCTTCCAGCTTTTCTAAGGTTAACGCTCCTGCTACCACAGCATTTATCATACCCTGATCCTCACTTACAGGAATAAATGCTCCGCTTAAGCCCCCCACATAGGACGAAGCCATGACTCCTCCTTTTTTAACCTGGTCATTTAATAGTGCTAGAGCAGCTGTGGTTCCTGGAGCACCAGCATACTCAAGACCAATCTCCTCAAGTATCTCCGCAACACTATCTCCTACCGCAGGTGTAGGGGCAAGGCTAAGATCAACTATTCCAAACGGTATTCCAAGGATTTTCGACGCCTCCATAGCTACCAATTGACCTACCCTTGTGATCTTAAATGCAGTTCTTTTTATCGTTTCACATAGAGTCTCAAAATCCTCTCCTCTTACAGTCTCAAGGGCCCTCTTAACAACTCCAGGACCGCTGACCCCTACATTAATTACAGCATCACCCTCTGTAATACCATGGAAGGCTCCTGCCATAAAAGGATTATCATCAGGGGCATTACAAAAGACAACTAATTTAGCACATCCGATGGAATCTCTTTCCTTAGTATGCTCAGCTGTCTCTAATATAATTTCTCCAATTAGCTTCACGGCATTCATATCAATACCTGTCTTTGTAGAGCCTACATTTACAGAGCTACATACTCTCTCCGTACATTGTAGAGCTTTTGGTATGGACCTTATCAAAAGCTCGTCGGAGACTGTCATTGCTTTGGTCACCAAAGCCGAATATCCTCCGATGAAATTAACCCCAACATCATGGGCAGCTCTATCTAATGTCTTTGCAATGGTCACATAATCCTCTATAGTCTTACAAGATGATGCACCTATCAGAGAAATCGGTGTAACTGAAATTCTCTTGTTTACTATAGGAATCCCGAATTCTCTTTCTATCTTATCACCTGTAGCTACTAATTTTTCAGCCACCTTTGTGATTTTATTATAGATTCTTTCATTTACCTCGGATAAATCTGGACCGGCGAGGTCAAGCAGGCTGATACCTAGAGTTATGGTCCTTACATCAAGATTTTCCTGTTCTATCATCTTATTTGTCTCGATGACTTCATGTATATTAATCATGTGTCCATATCCCCCATCTATATTCTATGCATTTTGTTAAATATATCCTCATGCTGAGTCTTGATAACTACACCTATCTCAGAGCCAATTTGATCAAGCTCTTCAGCTATCGCATCAAATTTCTTTGTTGATTTAGATGTATCTACTATCATCATCATATTAAAAAAATCCTGAACAATTGTCTGGGATATATCCAGGATATTTATGCTGTTGTCTGCCAGATAAGTACATACTCTTGCTATTATTCCGACCCTATCCTTACCTACAACTGTAATCACTGTCTTCTTCATTCCTATCATCGCCTTTCTTCTATTCTG
>CAZODB010000015.1:0-4025 GCA_964578425.1 uncultured Herbinix sp. | reverse complement strand
TTTTCTAAGCTTCTGCTAATTCGCGGATATCATAACCAAATCTGAGGGGACATCCCTACGGGCAACACTTAGATTAAGGTCAGACGAGAGTGTTCCAAGTCTGTTCAGCTCACATAATACAGTTTCGTAAGCAAGCTCCTCATAATTATTTTCATTGCTTAAATGGGCCAGAATAATATGCTGTTTCTTCTTTTTCAACAGCTTACTAATAAGCTCTGCAGATGAATCATTGGATAGGTGTCCTCGCTCACCCAGTATCCTCTGCTTTAAATAATAAGGATATTTTCCCACCATAAGCATATTTATATCATGATTTGCCTCTATAAATAATAAATCGGAACCGTCAAGCTTGGATAGAATATAATCATCATATTTGCCCAAATCTGTAGCAACTCCTACCTTCACATTATCCATCTGCATAGTATAGCATACAGGATTTGCTGCATCATGGGATGTGGAAAAGGGCTCAATGCATATATCATTAATCATAAATGATTTATCTGCTTCTACATAGTTGATTAGGTCATCAGATATTTCTCCAAGAGCTTTAATATTTCGAAAAGCCATAGCTGTCTCATATGTAGCGTATATTGGTATGTGATATCTTCTTGCCATTACACCAAGTCCCGATATATGATCCGAATGCTCGTGAGTCACTAATATCCCATGTATACTATCAGGATTTATATCAATTCTATTTAGTCCATATTCAATTCGTTTTCCACTTATGCCGGCATCCACAAGCAGATTTGTTTGCTCACTACCGACAAAAATACAATTTCCACTGCTGCCACTTGCAATACTGCATAATTTCATGTCAATCTTCCTATCTCTGTATAATATATGTAAATAGCATAATATTCTTATAGAGTATCCTCCATTTGAATCCTTTTGTCAAGAAAAAATAGAGTGGCTCTCATTAAGCATCTTGTCAATTTGATACTCCAATTTGCATAAATCACTATCATTATATATAACCTTTATAAATGCCCCAAAAAAATCCTCATCCTTGCTCTGACTTGTAAATATTTCGTCAATTCTTTCGTCAGAATAGCTACGATATTGCTTAAGTCTGCTTCTTCGTAAGTCATAGGACGAATGCACATACCACACCTCATCGCACACAAAATCATATCCAGATTCTATCATTAATGCTGTTTCAATTATACAATAAGGTACGGTCTCACTCTCTCTCTTCTTGACAATTATCCTTTGTATCTCTGCCAATACATTAGGATGAGTGAGGCTGTTTAGCTTTAATAGCTTTTCCTTATCATTGAATACAATATTAGAAAGCTTACTTTTGTTAATAGTGCCATCCTCCGAAAGTATCTCATTTCCAAAGAATTCAACCACTCCCTGATAGCTTATGGCCCCTGGCTTCATCTGATCCTTGGCTATACAGTCAGAATTAATTAAATATGCACTATACTTTTTAATCATTATATCTGCCACCAAAGATTTTCCACTACCAATACCCCCTGTAATACCTATAACCTTCATACTTCTCTCCTTCAATAGGTGCAAATTTATGCTCCGCTTAATACATGCATTCCTTCTTCTTAATTAGTTTCATACCAGTTGTTTCCCATCTTGACATCGGTTTCTAGAGGTACATCTAGATTAGCTGCCCCTAGCATTTCCTGATTCATTATAAGCCTTACTTCCTCTATCTCGTCCTTATGAGCTTCAACCAACAGCTCATCATGGACCTGTAGGATTAAGTGTGAGCGCATATTTTTATCCTTTAGTCTCTGATTTACACGATTCATGGCTACCTTTATGATATCAGCCGCTGTTCCTTGAATAGGTGCATTCATGGCAACTCTCTCACCAAAGGAACGCTGCATGAAATTACTGGATCCAAGCTCAGGTATAGGCCTTCTACGTCCGAATAAGGTAGTGGAATAGCCCTTCTCCTTAGCATCTGCCACTAATCTATCAAGATAATCTTTTATCTTGGGATATGTCTCAAAATACTTTTGAATAAAACGCTCCGCCTCTTTTCTGCTAATATTTAAATCCTGTCCCAGACCAAAGGAGCTTATACCATATATGATTCCAAAGTTAACAGCCTTTGCATTGCTTCGCTGCTCAGATGTTACCTCTTCAAATGGGGTATGAAAGACCTCAGAGGCGGTAATTTTGTGGATATCCTTTGCCTCCTTATAGGCATTAATGAGCCTCTCATCTCCTGACATATGAGCTAGTACCCTAAGCTCGATCTGGGAATAGTCTGCATCCAGAAATACATAATCCTTCTTAGGAATGAACACTCTCCTTATCTTTCTTCCCAGTTCCATTCGGATTGGGATATTCTGAAGATTAGGATCCGCGCTACTAATTCTTCCGGTTGCAGCTATGGTCTGATGAAACTTTCCATGGATTCTTTCGTCCTCCTGAATATATACAGCCAGTCCATCAGCATATGTGGATTTTAGCTTAGTGAGCTGTCTGTATTCCAGAACCATCGAGATAACAGGATGCTCACTTTGAAGCCTTTCCAGTATATCGGCTGCAGTGGAATACCCAGTCTTAGTCTTCTTAGCAAAGGGTAGCTTCATCTTTTCAAATAGAATTATACCCAGCTGCTTAGGCGAATTAATATTAAAAGTTTCCCCAACCTGTTCATAAATCTGCTTCTCTAAAGAAAGGATGCCAACCTCTAGATGATCTCCATATTCCTTTAAGGCTTCCTTGTTCACCCCTATCCCCCTCTTCTCCATATCATAAAGCGTATATATAAGAGGCATCTCTATATCTTCAAATAGCTCTAGCATCCCATCCTCAGCTAGTAAATTCTTTAGCTTTGGAGCAGAAGCATAGGCCACATAAGCATTGTAGCATCCATAGACTGTAAACTCCTGAAGCATGTCATCCATAGCCACAGCAAGTCCCTTCTTACCTAATAGGTCCTCCCTGGATGGTATAGTCAAACCTAGGTAATCCCTGGCAATATCGTCATAGTGATAGGTATCAGTAAGCGGATTATATAAATATGCTGCTATAGAACTATCAAATACATCATCTCTCTCATTTGCATTTATAAATCCAAGCTGTTCTTTAAGACCGATAAGAGCAAGTGGTATTTTATTCTTAATAAGCCCCATGACTCTGTCTGATATATAATCTGCTGTAATCATACCGGATCGGATGATTAAGTATATCTGTTTTTCATTTATACATACAGATATACCTAGCAGCTCATCCTTATTCCTAATGAAATGAAGTCCAATGGGCTGTCCTTCTATGGGCTTAATACTATCAAAAACCCTGTCTGCCTCCCCAAGATCCTCAACTAGCTTAAAGTATTTCTCGATATCCAAGGAATGATCTATCTCTACATCCTGGAACCTAGATAAAAGGTTCTTAAACTCAAGATTCTTAAACCATATATATACCTCTTCATTGTAGAGGTTATTAAGAAGAGCATCCTCTATACTAAACTCCAGCTCACAGTCTGTACAGATAGTAGCTAGCTCTTTAGATAAAAAAGCCAGTTCCCTGTTCTCTATTAAGGAGCTTGTCACCTTACCTGGAGACAGCTCATCTATATGCTCATATAGGTTTTCTATAGACTGGTATTGGCCTATAAGCTTTCCTGCAGTCTTTTCACCGACACCAGGTACACCGGGGATATTATCTGATGCATCACCCATAAGCCCCTTTAAGTCTATAAATTGCTTAGGAGTAACCTTATATTTCTCCTGCACATCATCTGCCAGATAATCTTCAATCTCTGTTCCGGTTCTCTTGGTTTTGGGTATCCTAATCTTAATCTTATTCGAGGCCAGCTGCAGCATATCCCTGTCTCCTGATACCAAAGATACCTTATATCCTTCCTTCTCTGCTTGGGTTGCAAGAGTTCCCAGTATATCATCAGCCTCAAATCCCGGCTTCTCAAGTACTACTAAATTCATCGCCCTAAGGACATCCTTCATCACAGGTACCTGAGTTCGAAGCTCCTCAGGCATAGGCTTTCTGGTGCCTTTATATTCCGTAAACATATCATGTCTAAATGTAGG
>CAZODB010000014.1:0-20224 GCA_964578425.1 uncultured Herbinix sp. | reverse complement strand
TGTACATGCTTGAAGAAGAATGTTACAATAATAAAAACATGGTAAAAAGGAAATGGGGTATTAGAGTGAAGAAATATGTGATGGCACTTGATCAGGGAACAACCAGTTCCCGTTGCATTATCTTTGACAAATCAGGTAAGATAAAGAGCATGGCTCAGAAGGAATTTACTCAATTTTATCCGAAGCCTGGCTGGGTGGAGCATGACCCCATGGAGATATGGTCATCACAAATCTCCGTTGCTACAGAAGCTATGGCGAAGCAAAATATTGATGCAGGTGAGATATCTGCGATAGGTATAACAAACCAGAGAGAAACAACAGTAGTATGGAATAAGAATACCGGACAGCCGGTATATAATGCCATAGTCTGGCAGTGTAGAAGAACTGCCGACATGATAGATGATTTAAAGGAAAAAGGTTTAGATTCCTATATCAGAAAAACCACCGGACTTATTCCTGATGCATATTTTTCGGGCACTAAAATTAAATGGATATTGGATAGGGTACCCGGAGCTAGGAAAGAGGCAGAGAAAGGGAATCTGCTTTTTGGTACTGTGGACACATGGCTTATATGGAATCTAACTAAGGGCAAAACATATGTAACCGATTATACCAATGCCTCCAGGACTATGATATTTGATATTAAGAAGCTTAATTGGGATGATGAGATTTTGAGGGAGCTTAACATACCATATACTATGCTTCCCGAGGTTAAGCCCTCAAGCTTTATTTATGGTTTTACTGATAAAGTGCTTTTTGGCAAGGAGATTCCTATATCGGGGGCAGCAGGAGACCAACAGGCGGCATTGTTTGGTCAATGCTGTTTTAATAAGGGAGAGGCTAAGAACACTTATGGGACAGGCTGCTTTCTACTGATGAACACAGGAGAAGAGGCTGTTATAAGTAAGCATGGTCTGATTACAACTATTGCAGCATGCTCCGATGACAAGGCAGTATATGCTTTAGAGGGCAGTGTATTTGTAGCTGGTGCTGCCGTTCAGTGGCTTAGGGATGAACTCCGATTAATCCGCGATGCAGCCGAAAGTGAAAAGTATGCCCTTGAGGTTGAGGATACAAATGGTATATATGTAATACCTGCATTTACTGGACTTGGAGCACCATATTGGGATCAGTATGCCAGAGGGGCGATAGTGGGTATTACAAGAGGCTGTAATAGAGAGCATATTATTCGCGCCACCCTCGAGTCCATAGCCTACCAAAATTATGATGTACTAAAGGCTATGGAAAATGATTTGGGATCAAGTCTAAACTCCCTAAGAGTGGACGGAGGGGCCTGTGCAAACCGCTTTCTTATGCAGTTTCAGGCCGATATATTAGACGCTAAGGTATTAAAACCTGAATGTATAGAGACGACAGCTCTTGGGGCAGCATATCTAGCGGGACTATCCGTGGGATTTTGGAAGGATAAAGATGAAATAAAGAAAAACTGGGCATTATCTGAAACCTTTAGGCCAAATATGGATAAAGAAAAAAGAGAAAAGCTTCTAGATGGCTGGCATAAGGCGGTTGGACGGTCATTTTCATGGGCAGAGAACTAGGTGGTATAGCTACATTATGGTTGGCGAAACATATACAGTCTAAGGTAGCAGCGACTATTAACAGTGCAGATATTATAGAATAGGATAAAGAAATATGAGGATAGAGGACGGTATTGTTAGACAATTAACCGTTATGGATTATCACAAATTAGATATAAGGATAAATGCCATGGATATGTTTTACCGTTCAAGTGGCAGAGGAACCGAGATCGTTCTGATTCTTCGTGTATTATCTGGAAACGAAATATCACCAGATGAATATAAGCAGATGCATAATAATATAAAGAAACGTTTTCATGAAAGCGGTTTTATAGATATTCATATGTTGGGCTTGATACTCACAGCCGTTCCAGAGAGAGCAAGGCAGCTTCGCTTAGACCAAGAGGATCACATTATAGTGGACTTGTGGGATAGACGCCTTATGATATATGAGGATCAATTACCTTACTTTTCTGAACTTATATCTGTAATAGAGGATATTATCCATGATGATGGCTATTCCACAGGACTTGATGACAAAGGATATGGTCAAAGCTATAAATCAGATAGTCATAAAGTACAATGGATTTCGCTGTTCAACACAATATTTATAGTGGCAAATATAATTATATATATTCTGGTACATCATACAAGTATATTCGGAGAAAGCGTCCTTGCCCTACAAAAAGGAGCCTTGTCCTGGTATATGATTAAGGAGGAAGGAGACTACTATAGATTAATTACTTCTATGTTCATTCACTCGGATTTCGAGCATTTAATGAATAATATGCTGGTATTGTTTTTTGTAGGAGATAATTTAGAACGGGCGATAGGAAAAGCCAAATACTTAATAATATATTTTGGTTCAGGAATTATTGCGGGCATTTCATCTATCGGCTATAATATGCTAAAGGAAAGAATGGTATTATCTGTAGGGGCATCTGGTGCTATTTTTGGTATCGTAGGTGCCATGGGATATATCCTCTTGGTTAACAAAGGACATATGGAGGATATCAGTAGCAGGCAGATTGTTCTATTTACCATATTTAGTCTTTACGGCGGTATCGCCAATGCTAATATAGACAATATGGCACACATAGGGGGCTTTATAGGTGGAATCATTCTATCTCTAATTTTATATAAAAGGAAAGTGCAGCCTAATATATAAAAAACGCTCCGCTAAGGATGCGCACTCACGCGTAATGAACTTATCACTTCGTGTACGCGTTCGGCGCGGAGAATGTGCCAAGGCACATTCTTTGTATAATCAAAAGACCAAAGCAGCTAAAAGTGATGAAGCATAGTAATCTACCTAGGAGGACGGGAGGAAAGTTGATTTATGAGGATTAATATTTATTATGGGGGCAGGGGATTAATCGAAGATCCAACCTTATATGTAATCAGTAAGCTGACACAAGTTCTGGAAGAGCTAAGAGTTAAGGTAAGCAGATATAATTTATATGAAGAGAAGAACGCCATAGCTATGCTTCCTAAGACATTAAAGGAGGCAGATGGTATTATCTTGGCGACTACTGTTGAGTGGATGGGTATAGGTGGATATATGCAGCAGTTTCTAGATGCCTGCTGGTTATATGCTGATAAGGAAAGGCTGGAAAAGCTATATATGATGCCGATTGTTACGGCAAGTACCTACGGAGAAAGAGAAGCAGAGCTTGTTCTGATACAGGCATGGGAGATGCTCGGAGGAATTCCATGTAATGGTTTATCAACCTATGTAGAAGATCATACAGAGTTTGAAACAAATACAGATTATGCCAGTTATATAGAGAAAAAAGCTGAAGCATATTACCGGATCATAAATCAGAGAAGAAGTATGCTTCCTGCAAGTAATATAGTCCTTAGACAAAACCTCTTAAAGGGCAGCTCCATAGTATTGACTCCTCAGGAAAGTGAACAGTTGTCTATGTATGTATCAGATGACACCTATGTAAGAAAACAAAAAGAGGATATAGAGGAGCTAGCACAGCTGTATAAGGATATGTTGGATGGCAGAGAGGGTGATAGTAGCCAGGAATTTCTTCGAAACCTCAAGGAGAACTTTCATCCCATAGAGGGTTTTGCTGCATCCTATTCTATAGATTTTTCAGACACAAAAAAAACCCTTATAATTGAAATAGATGAAAACCACCTTAAGTGCTATTATGGAGAAAAAGCAGATGCAGATGTTATAGCTAAAACTACAAGGGAGGTTATGAACAAGCTTGTTCTTGGAAGAAACACTTTTCAAGGGGCATTCATGTCTGGGGAGTTGACTGCAAAGGGTAATTTTAAAACACTTCGTACATTTGACCAGGTATTTCGGTTTAACATACTATAAATTCCTTGGGAGTGGCAGCAGAATTGTAAATTCTGTCAGCGCATCAGTAGACGACGCATGAATACTTCCCAAATGGGCTTCTATAATTCGTTTTGCTAGTGCAAGGCCTATTCCTGTCCCGCCCGTTTTATGAGTTACAAAAGGCGTGAATATTGTTTCTAGTTCATCCTCGGGTATTGCACAACCGTTGTTGTTAATCCGTATGGAAAACATGGGCTCTGTGTCTGTGGAGTCGAGGCTTGTGATGATTTCGATAAAGTCACCTGCGGAAGTAGCTTCAAGGGCATTTTTGATCAGATTTGATAATACCTGCTTTATCTTAACGGAGTCGCAGGGATATGAACCAAGTATTGTCTTACAATCTGGCGCAGGCTTATATAAAAGATTTTTTTGTTGATTATCAGCCTGTGGCATATAGCTATCTACCACAACATGAATCAGATCCCATAGATTTGTGATTTTAATATTAAGGGAAATGCTTGAATTTAATAAGGAAGCATCAATCATCAATATCTCCATATCATGAATTAGCTCAGGCAACTGGTTCCAATACTTATATTCCTTAACTTCTTGATGCTTTATTTCTATGTACTGGAGGGTTCCCTTTATAAGTGATAATGGATTTCTAAGCTCATGAATGAACATAGAGGTTATTTGCTTATTCTCGTCCATTAATTTCTGGATTATGTTATCATTTATTTGGATAAAATCCTGATGCATTTGATCTCCTTTCTGAGCATGTGCTCATTGACTATTGCTGTCAATTTCTACTCTATAAACTAGCATATCAAATATTGGAAAAAATTGCAACAAAAAACGGAGGTATAACCTCCGCCGTAGTAAATACTATTTTATTATTCGTTTAGGAGGTTTTGGGAATGTGTATTTTTTGTAAGATTGTTTCGGGTGATATTCCTTCCTCTGTCCTGTATGAGGATGAGGATTTTAAAGCAATTATGGATATATCACCTGCCTCAAGGGGACATGTAATTATTCTATCTAAGAAGCACTTTGACAATCTCTTTGATTTAGAGGATGATGTAGCCGCACGGTTGCTTATAGTAGCAAGAAAGCTTGCAATGGCCATGAAGGAGGAGCTTAACTGTGATGGCATTAATCTCCTGCAAAACAATGGTGAGGCTGCCGGTCAAAGCGTCTTCCATATTCATTTTCATTTGATACCAAGATATAAGGATGATAAGGTGGAGATTAGCTGGACGCCAGGCAAGTACAAGGACAATGAGGCGGCAGAGCTGGCCAGTAAAATATCAAGAAGATTGAACCTCTAATGACTAAAGTCACGAGTGTTCTTGATCAAATTCATTATGGTATCGATAGCATTGTTCAAGTCACTCTTGTTCATGGCATCGATGTATGTCTGCCTCTTATCCATAACATTATTTATGGCTTCTAATAGGCTGCTGACACTTAGGTTCTCTTCCTTAAGTAGGTAGGAATAGCCTTGATTTTCAAAGGATTCTGCATTAAGGATTTGATCACCTCTGCTTGCATTTAATCCAAGAGGAATTAAGATGTTAGGAATTTTAAGAGCAAGTATCTCGCAAATGGCATTTGCTCCGGCCCTTGATATTACAAGGTCGGATGCTGCAAATAAATCGCTCAATTCATTCTTGATATATTCGTATTGTACATATCCCTTTGTATTTGTAAGCTTTGAATCAAGATTTCCCTTACCGCACAGGTGAATAACCTGAAAGTCCCTTAATAGAGTGGGAAGTAAGCCCCTTACCACATCATTTATTGCTCTTGAACCAGAACTGCCTCCAATAATCATTAAGACGGGCTTATTTGCTGTAAAGCCAGAAAAATCTAGGCCTTTTATCTTATTGCCTGAGAAGAGCTCACTACGAATGGGGGTACCGGTAAGTACAGCCTTCTCGGGAGGGAGATGATTCATAGTCTCAGGGAAATTGGCACATACTTTCTTTGCTGCAGGGATAGCAATCTTATTGGCGAGACCGGGTGTCATATCCGACTCGTGTATTATAACGGGTATTTTGTATTTTTTCGCAGCAAGAACAACAGGAACAGATACAAAACCGCCCTTTGAAAATAGTATATCTGGATTTAGTTTTTTTAAAATTCTTCGGGCTTCAACATATCCCTTTATAACCTTAAAGGGATCAGTAAAATTCTTTGGGTCAAGATATCTTCTAAGTTTTCCGGATGATATACCATAATAAGGTACGTGATATTCTTCAATCAGCTTACGTTCAATTCCCTCATATGACCCAATGTAATGGATGTCATAGTTTTCCTTAGTAAGGGCCGGTAGTAAAGCTATTAATGGGGTAACGTGTCCTGCAGTGCCGCCACCGGTTAAAACGATACGCTTCATTTTGAAGACCTCCATTTCTTTGAGGCTTTTGACAGCCATTTTTTGTTTTTGGAAATCCAATTAATAAAATACTTTCCTTATAAAAACGC
Organism: uncultured Herbinix sp.; assembly: GCA_964578425.1. Lineage (GTDB taxonomy): Bacteria > Bacillota > Clostridia > Lachnospirales > Lachnospiraceae > Mobilitalea. The sequence continues at coordinate 13,900 of CAZODB010000014.1, read as the reverse complement.
TATTATGTAGATGAGCATATCCTGCTTATCGTGAACATTTTAGCCTACATATATATATTTTGCAAATACTTTTTAATCAACAAACAAATGTTTGCACAACTAAGGCGCATATGGTATAATGTGCCTTGATATGGTAGAAGCAACCTATTTGCATGTATAATAGTTAAATAATGTATTTACTTATGAAGGAAGGGGTTATTATTTTGATTATCTGCTATATTATAACAGATAATCAATGGTAGTAACGAAGGATATTATATTAGATACCAAGTATATAAGAAGATGGTACCAGGTACCGATATAAGGGTAGTGTAAGATTAATAAAAAAGAAAAGATATAAAGAGGGGGATTAGAGAAGATGATATGTTATCAAACAAAGTATACACCAGAGGAAGTTGGCTATGATAAAACGAGAATAGAAGCACTTAATAAGCATTTTCTGGACTTAATGGATAAGAAGAAGATACTTTCTGCAAATTATTGTATGGCCAGAGATGGCAAGATGTTCGTAGATGCGGCCATAGGAAAGCTGTCATATCGGGAAGATGATACAAGAGAAGTGCTTCCCGATACAATACAGCGGATTGCTTCCATCACCAAGCTCTTCACCGCAGTTGCTATCTGGAAGCTGGTTGAGGATGGTAAGCTTCGTGTTAATCAGGCGGTGGGTGAGATTATAGAGGAATTTGCAACACCTCCTTTTAATGTTATAACAGTTGCACATTTATTATCCCATACCTCAGGCATGCAGGCGGATCCAGACTGCTTTGAGAATAAGTATTTTGTATCACCCTGGGGATTTATTGAACAAGACGGGGGCAAGAATTGGATTGCTGCATCTTTACGTAGTGGAATGAGAAAGAAGCCCGGTGAAGAATGGGCATATTGTAGTATTGGATATGTATATCTAGGAGAAATCATTAGCAGAGTCAGTGGAATTCCTGCAGAGGAATACATTATGAAGCATATTGTAGAACCTTGTGGCATGAAGGATACCTGCTTTGATTATGAGAAAAAAGAGATTGCTGAAAGAATGAACATACCTAATGAATATATAGAGAAAGCTTTGGCGTCATATTTTGATGGAACATACAAGAATGAGAACAAAGGCACTGTATGGGAAGAGATGCCAAAAACCAGTAATGGAATGTGGTCTACAGCCAAGGATTTATGTAGGTTTGGAACTATGCTGGTACAGGGTGGCTATATAGATGGAAATCGTATTATCGGAAGAAAGACTATTGAGAAGATGTCTACTCTTTATACTGGGCCAGAGATTAGGGACTATTGTTGGGGTTCTGGAGGCGTAATCAGAGAATACGGTCTTGGTCCGGATATGCGTTGCAATGATGCCAATCTTTACACTAAAGGAACTTATTTTCATGAAGGAGCAGGAGGCTGTAGTCTAATTATAGATCCAGTAGAAAAGCTAGTCGCTGCCTGGTTTATCCCCTTTATTGATAATGTCTGGCGTCCCGAGCCCTTATATAATGCAGCAGCAGTTATGTGGTCAGGACTGATATAGGTAACAGTATTAAAAACTGTACCTGGTACTAACATACCAAACAACGGTACCTGGTACTAAAACAAAATATAGGAATTAATAACCTAGGGCTAGTGGTCTTGTCTATAATACTGATAGATATACCAATAGCCTCTTTTTATTTATACAAAATTATATTAAGCTCACACATTTACAAATGTTGTCTTGGCTATACATGCTAAAAAACTGTAATTATTAGGATAAATAGTGCATTTATTTTATTGATTGATAATAATTAATAAATTATAATAAAGACGGTAGACACTACTAGACTAATATGAAAGGGATGATTTTATGGAGAATCAAAGCAAAATATCAAAAATGATAGATAGCATAGAGCGATTAATCGTAGGAAAGCGAGAGGCGATAGAATATACCTTGATTGCCCTGCTAGCAGGTGGGCACCTTCTATTAGAGGATGTACCCGGGGTCGGTAAGACTACACTTGCAAAAGCTCTTGCACAGACTATAGACTGTGGATTTACACGAATTCAATTTACACCGGACACGCTACCAAGTGATGTGACCGGCTTGTCAATCTATAATATGCAGACAGGGTCATTCGAATATTCCAAAGGTGCTATTATGACTAATATAGTATTGGCTGATGAAATTAATCGCACATCACCTAAGACACAGGCCAGTCTCTTGGAAGCAATGGAAGAAAAGCAAGTCACAGTGGACGGTGTTACATATGCTTTACCAAAGCCTTTTATTGTAATTGCCACTCAAAACCCTATCGATTATCTGGGCACATATAATCTCCCTGAGGCACAGCTAGATCGATTTATGATTAAGATATCCATAGGTTATCCCTCAGCTTCAGATGAGCAGATAATGGCAAATAAGTTTTTGCAGAGGGAATTTGCCAGTAAGCTAGAGCCGGTGGTTGATGGAGTAGCCATAGAGAAAATGCAGTATGAGGTGACTGAGATTAAGGTAAACCGAGATCTGATTAACTATATTACAAGGTTTGTTCAAGAGACAAGAAAGGATAGCAATATATCCTTGGGAGCAAGCCCCAGAGCCACGCTTGCCTTGATACGTGCCTCACAGGCAAAGGCCTATCTTGAAGGAAGGTCATACTGCATACCTGATGATATACTTGAGCTGGCGGTACCTGTCTTGGCTCATCGTATTATATTATCACCGGAGGCAAGACTTGCTCAGGCTAAGGAGGATAAAGTGATAAAGAATATAATGTCTAGGATTCCTGTACCGGTACTAAGCAAATATGATTAAGAGATAAGGGACTGATACAATGTTAATAACTCGTCTGTTAAGTATTTTATTTATCATAGGAAGTGGGGTATTTGCCTCATATTTTGGAGGTAATATATCCTATGCCCTTTTTTATCTGGCAATATTTATACCTATCATATCCTTTCTCTATACACTGTATGTATATGTCCGATTTAAGATATATCAGTCAATGGATAATTATGTTGTAGTTAAGGGCGACTGGAATAATTATTCCTTTATATTAGCTAATGAGGATTATATAGCATACCGAAATGTCAAGGTTAATTTTCTACATAGCAAGTCTACTATTAAGAGAACCGATGAAAGCATAGAATACACACTTCTCCCTGGTGATAAGGAGAAGATGGAGACGAAGCTTCGGTGTAATTATCGAGGAGAATACTCTGTAGGTGTGGATTCTATCCAGGTAACTGATTTTCTGTATTTATTTTCAATTAATTATCCAATTAAGTCTAAGCTAAAGGTGTTAGTGTTGCCTAGAGTATTAAGCTTAGAGCAGCTAGGTATTGCTCCAGCATTAATTGATTCTAAGAACCCCGTACGATACAGCAATGTCATAGAGGAAGAGCTGGACACAGAGATCCGTAGATATAACCCTGGAGATAATAGAAAGAGAATTCATTGGAAGGCTTCAGCTAAGACGAAGGAGCTGATGAGTCGGAAATATCATCAAAAGCCTAAGGCCGAGGTAGTGATATTTATGGACCTTTCTAAGATAGTAGAGGATGAGCTTAATGTTGTTATTGCAGAGGATAAGATAATCGAAAGTGTCCTTGCCATAAGTAGTTTTTATTCATCTAGGGGGACCGTATCACATATTATCTATGACATGAATGGCATAAGGCAAATGCCTATATATAATAAAAGTGATTTTAATGTCTTTTATAGAACCTGTGTCAAGATAAGGTTTGAAGCTAAAATTCCTGTGAGTGAATTGATAGAAAGAAGATTACAAAGAGGGGATGACAGTGTATTCTATGTGATAGCCACCACTAGGCTTAATAATGAGCTTTATCTAAAATCGCTCCAGGCCTTATCAGGGGGTAACCGCCTATGTATATTATTTATTAGTGATGATATCTCTGATGCCAAGGAAAGATTGATCGGTGATATAAAAAAGACAGGAGCAGATATATATCAAATTATGCCAGGAGATGAAATAGGTGATATTCTTGTAGGTGAAGTCTCCATCAGTTGATTATATTGTAAAGGAGGAAAGCAGATGAAGCATGACAGTAAAATGGGCTATCAAATATATTATTCTATACTTGGCATGATATTAACTCTGGCAATAACGCTATGGGCTAACGAACATTTTGTTCTTAAGGTAAATATATTTGTCAGTATCTTGTACAGTATAATTCCTGCAGCATTACTCTATATATTTAGCAAATACAGAAAGAAGACTGTCACATATCTTGTGCTTTTAGGCTTGATTCCAGTGATGGGGCTCATGTTTTTAATAAGCAAGACAAATCCAATCAATTGGTTAGCGAATATTAAAGATTGGGTTATAAGGTATGATCGTAGCGATGAGTTATATGAGCCAGTATGGTCATATACTGTTCTAGCAGCGGTGTCCATAGTAGCAAGTATTCTATTTTTCCTAATAGTAAGAAAGACAATGGCAAGATTGTTATTGGGTGCACTAATTATTAATGTTTTTATAGTATGTAGTGTGCTAGAGATACATATGGGAAAGCTAGTGGTTGGTATTGGTGTATTCTATATACTTAGTATATTAATCGAGCTTAGCGGTATGCTTTACGCCCGGATAAGTGATAATAAGGATAAGAAGGAAAGTATATTATACCTACTTCCAGTATGTGTTTTGTTGGCATTTATAGCGATGGGGCTTCCTTCAAAAGAAGAGCCAATTCAATGGTCTGGGGTTAAAATCGTTTATAATAGTATCAGGAATCAAATCCATAGGCTTGTGACAGAATGGGAGTTTTTTGTTGGAGAGGGAGATGGTATATTTTCAATTTCATTAAGCGGATATTCAGGGGATGGAAATCTTGATAATGATGATTTGATTGATAACCATAAGTTGGCACTAACAGTTACTGGTACCCGGGGGCTATCTCCCATATATCTGACTGGCTCGGTGAGTGACGTCTATACCGGAACTCGTTGGGAAAAAAGCGGAGAGGATTATATCGAGGGTGAGCAGGAATATCAGATGGACTATGGAGAGCTGCTCTACGGCTTATCTAGATTAGATCAGCAGATTCTTGAGGAATACAGATTGGCTGAAACTAAAACAATGAACATAATATACAACAATATAAAAACAAAGACGTTTTTCTATCCATTGAAAAGTAAGCGGCTTCAGTTCAATAAGCTAAACCATAGTTTTGATTCAAAGCATGCCGGTATAACATTTCCAAAGGCTAAGGGTAATAAGACCTCATATAGCGTATCTTATTATGAGATGAACTTACAGGGACAGCAGTTTCAGGAGCTGCTAAGACAGGCGGATGATTTCTCCTATAACAAGAGTAGAGCGATGGATGATGAGATGATTGCCTTGGTGGAAAAGGAATTCAATGTACGAGAGAGGGATAATTTCGTATTGGCAAGAGATGATTTCTATGATCTCTTTAAAGAGAGGGCAGATAATATATATAAAAGCTATACACAGCTACCAGAGGATTTACCCATGCGAATTAAGGACCTGGCCTATGAGCTGACTAAGGATAAGGATAGTAAATACGACAAACTAAAGGCTATCGAAGCATATTTAGTTGAATTTGAATATACTCTATCACCAGGAAAGGCACCTAAGAATGCTGATTTTGTAGACTTTTTTATATTTGAGAGCAAGAGGGGATACTGTACATCCTTTGCAACTGCTATGGCGGTGCTTGGACGAAGTATTGGGATACCTATGCGCTATGTTGAGGGCTACCTTGTAGACTATGGGGATAGGAACGAGACGGGGTTTCTTGTCAGAAACAGTGATGCACATGCTTGGACAGAGGCTTACTTTGACGGTGTGGGGTGGATTCCCTTTGAAGCAACGCCTTCGATGCATGAGCAGCGATATACACAATGGCCGCCAAGAACAAAATATGAAGCAGTAGATATTGGTGATTATTATACTATGGATGGAGTAAGACCACCTATAAATGAGATAACAAATTCTAATGAAAGAGCTTTTAATGGAAAGGATAGAGGGGAAGCCTTAATATGGGTACTGGTTTTTGCTGCTACTGTGCTTGTTCTTTTGATAATACTGATATCCTATTACCTAATATTAAGGCATAGATATCAGAGAGAATTCGACGAGTCAGATTATAGTATAAAGACTTATAAAACATTCCTGCGTATTCTCAACCTGCTAAAATATGAAGGCTTTACTATGGAAGAGCAGGATACATTACTTATGCTTTCTGATAGAATTAAGAAAAGATATGAGTATAAGAATATTACATTTAGAAAGGCTGTGGATATATATATGGCATATAGATATGGTGAGGAGCCTGTCACCCAGAAGCAGTATGAACAGTTAGATGCTTTCTATAAAGGGCTATTGGATAAGCATAAAAATGAAACTAAGGCTCTTAAGCTACATATGGAGGAACTTCTTTTTCTTATTAAAGCTTAAAGCTGTAGTTCTACTTATTAAGTTTAGTAAGCTTAACACCGGTATAATAGTGGGTTAATATATCATTATAGGAATAGCCCTCCCCAGCCATGGCGTCCGCGCCATACTGACTAAGACCGACACCATGACCGACTCCGGTGCATATGATTCGTGCCTTACCTTCATAGTCTTCAATATAAAAATGGTTGGAATTTAGTCCGAGAATTAAGGAGAATTCCTCTCCGGATACCAGTTTATTATCAATCATAATATTTATGACATAGCCAGTACTATCTCTTTCTTCTACAGAGACATCCTTAAAGAAGTTCTTCTCGTTTATATTAAGTGATGGGTATACTTGTTTTAATATACCTATCAGTATGCTTGGTTCATATTCTGTTATGTTCAAATAATGAATAGATGTAACATCCTGCTTACTCGATACACTTACAAGATATGGAATATCCACATCCCAAGCCTCCTTGGCATTCCTTGTATACCCTGTCCCCGTCCCAAAAAACACGGGAAGGATTAAATTATCCTCATATATAAGAACCTCATCCTTTGTTCCATAGACACAGTTCTCAAGCTTGGTAAAATGGCTTAGGTAATTATCACCCCAGTATTGTTCCATTTCATCAAGGCCTATATAGGATAGTCCCAATTCGGAGGTGGAAAACTCCTTACGGCTTGGCTCCTCCTCTGAAAGTAAAGATATGTTATAAAGAGCATATGTACGGGAAATCACAGCCTGAGCCTTAAGAGCTTCGATATGATATCCAGCAGGCAGATTGGCTGCTACAACACCTATCAGGTATTCATCAAAATCAAGCTTTTTCTTAAGCCCGCCTTTTTCATAATATACATGAAAGTCCATTGTTTCTAAGGAATAATTAATCTTTTTATTTGAGAATATAAGCGTAAAGACAAATGGCATAAGTAAAACAACTATAATTACAGCCACCAGCTTATATATAATTTTCTTCATATTTACACCCTAATTATATTATTGTTATATTATATTGCATTAATGGGTGATTATGTTCACGATAAGTAGATTAGTCCAAAAAGCATTTGCTATGTACTGCTGATGATTTTAATGAGATTTTTCCGCAGAAAAAAAGATAATTATAGAACCGATAAGAGCCACTATAGCTCCAAGCGTCAGCATATTAGATACACCACTTATATCCAGTAGCTTTCCTCCGCTTAAATTGGCGATGGTTCCTGCGACTCCTACTGTCGCGACACCCAGCATAGCCTGGCCCTTGTTCCTATCCTCTTCATTTATAATTGAGTTGACATAATATACAGAGGCAGGAGTAAATAAAGCAAAAGACAGCATCTGAAAAGCTTGAGAAAAGTGCACAGCCATAACATTAGGTGCGATCAAGATTGCAAGGGCTTTTAAAAGAAAGAAGAAGCCCGATATCTTTATGAGGGTACCGCACTTTACTTTCCGTACAATAATTGTAAAGGCAGCCATCATCGGGAGCTCAAGGCCGGCCGCAATAGTAAGTGAAAGTCCCATATCTGCGCTGTTGCCCCCCACATTCTCAATAATATTAATTAGATAGGTGTTAATTAAGCTATGGGAATAGAAAACCATAGCGACACCGACCAGTAATAGGGCAAAGCGCTTGTATTTGAGAAAGAAGCCCAGTATGCTGGCAGGAGGATTTGCAGCAGTATCAAGAGTGCTACCTTTGGCCGAAATGGATGCGTCGCTATTAGTGTCTGTAGCTTCATAGCTTTTATGTTCCCTCTTAGGACTTTTAATTCTATAGATGTAGGCGGCCAAAAAGAAAAACACATAGCTTATAAGAAAAACAGGTAGTATAACAGCTGCGCTAAATCGACTTACAGCATGGCCAAGAAGAAAGGAGGTGGCTGCAAATGCTATGGAGCCAGTTCCTCTGGCTAAGCCAAAATTAAAGGGATAGCCATTATTCATAAACTCCAGTGCGATGGAATTCAGTAGGGGAATTAAGGTTATTTGGAGGGAGTTAATCATCACGAAGATAGATGCAATAAGTATAAATGTATTGCTCCATATATTTAAAATCACGGCAAGGGCAAAGACAATCAATATAATAGATAAGATAATATTTCGTACAGTCTTTTTCTTTGATTTGTCAGCAAAGGCAGAGACTGCGGGCTGTATTAGGATAGATAAAATTGATGACAAAGATAGAACAATACCTATCTGGGTATTGTTAAAATTCTTATACTGTAAATATACTGCTGCAAAGCTATAAATTGCACATTGACTAATCCAAAAGGTGCTTTGTAAAAATGCGTATTTAATCGTTAGCTGTCTGTATGTCTTATTCATGTTACCTCCAAGATGTTATGATTTATTCGTAGTATAACTGATTTAACTATATTATATAAGTAGGAATATTCTATCACACTATATATGATAATGAAAGCGTGTTAGAATAAGAAGAAAGCGTTTCTCTTGCGATGCTCTTTAAGCTTGATATGCAAGCTTTGCTGGTATAAAAGGGGATGACGCTCAGACATTGAATTATCTTGACAAGGCAAAACAATCTGGCTATACTAAAACTAGAATTTAATTTAGACAAGACAAGCGCACAGCCTTATATATAGAAGGGATGATTAAATGTATATAAATAGAGCTATAGAGGATACAGTAGCTAAGACATCAAAAATGTTCCCGGTTATGCTGGTAACCGGACCAAGACAGGTTGGAAAAACGACACTTTTAAGGCGGCTAATGGAGACTGACAGAAAGTATGTAACCCTTGATGACCCCGATGTTAGATATCTGGCCAAAAAAGACCCGGCACTTTTCATGCAAAGATATACACCACCGGTACTTATAGACGAGATTCAGTATGCGACTGAGCTTCTTCCCTATATTAAAATGCATGTTGATAAGAAAAAGAGAAAGGGTGATATCTGGATTACTGGTTCACAGGCATTTCGCCTTATGAAGGATGTCAGTGAAAGCCTTGCAGGTAGAGTAGGAATAGTTAATTTGTTAGGACTATCTGATGCTGAAATATACGGGCATTCAAGTGTTCCATACAAGACAGAGCCCGAACATTTGTTAAAACGACTTGATGAGACAAATATAAGAGGCTTAAATGATATATATATAAGGATATTTAAAGGTTCCATGCCTGAGCTTTATGCAGAGAATAATATTGACTGGGAAACCTACTATCGGTCTTATGTAGATACTTACCTGCAGAGAGACATTCGTGATTTGGCACAGGTAGCTGATGAAATGCAGTTCTTTAACTTTATGACAATTGTAGCATCGCACACCTCAAGGCCTGTGATTTATGAAGAACTGGCAAGCGCTGCGGGAATCACGGGACCTACGGCTAAGAAATGGCTATCAATACTTGTTTCATCCCATATCATTGCACTTGTTCAGCCATATTATAATAATGTGCTAAAAAGAGTTGTGAAAAATCCTTTGCTGCATTTTCTTGATACGGGACTAGCTGCTTATTTATTAAAATGGGGCAATCCGGAGGCCTTAGAAAGAGGGGCAATGTCAGGTGCGTTTTTTGAGAGCTATGTATTCTCTGAGATTTATAAGAGCTATCTGAATGCAGGAAAGGAGCCACCTATATATTATTATCGTGACAAGGACCAAAAGGAGATAGATTTACTTATCTATCAGAACGGAACAATATACCCCATAGAGATTAAAAAAGCTGCATCTCCTGGACGATTGGCTATTAAGAATTTTAAGGTGCTTAATTCGCTTGAGGATCCTGAAAAATTCGGAGGTGTAAAGGAATTAAAGACTACGATTGGATGCGGAAATGTTATATGCATGGCAAATGATTTGCTACCGATTGATGAGAAGAATTGGTATGTGCCGGTGTGGTTGATATAAGATTCTGTAATGGGATCCTATAGCTCAACTAACCACTCCTCATCAATCCTCATCCTTGTTTTTTATTTGCTCCAATCGTTCGTTTAATTGATTTGCCACCATCTTATTACTCATATAATATAATGTATTAACAGCGATGTAAACGATAGAAATTGTTATCAGCATAAGAATAATATTAATAAAATTATCTGTATTAATCCATCTAAATATGATAGAACCACTTAACATAATTGTAATAATAATAATTAGATGTAGAGCTTTGCGAAGTAAAATCTGACCTTTGCTTAACTCATATTTGGAGTAATATACAAAAGTGGCTAAGGCACATAATAAAGATAGTAGAATTGACTGCCATAAAAAACTACTGTCAAGTGTAACATTCGGTTCAATGAGTGTAATAAACAAAGCCGATGCGATAATCGTGCATGCGAGAATGTACAAAAACAACATAAGAATATGCTTTATCCAATCCATATCGATTCTCCTCCTATAAGCCTAATTTTCTCTTAAGATCTGGTACATATTGTCTGGAAATAATTATCTTTTCACCATTTAAAAGCAGGGCCTCAAATCGACCAGAATATGCTGGGCTTACATGTCTAATCTTTGTAATATTTAAAACGACTGATTTAGAAGCTCTAAAGAAGTCTGTATCTTGGTAGCTAGCTTCTATTTCATATAATTTCATTTTTGTTTCATATATATTTTGCTTGGTGTATATAAAGACCTTATTATCTATACTTTCAAAATAATAGACATTCTGAGGATCTAGCACAATGATATTACCATCCTTCATGCCAGTTAGCTTATTATCGCCCATCTTTAGTTCTGATATCAGCTTAAGTGCGGTGGGACTTAGCTTTTTACACCTAATGATGATTTCATCCTCTTCATCAGGCCCTATATCCTCAATAATAATCTTCATTTTTAATCTCCTACCTATCTAAAGCATTACGTTTTTGTAATATAATAGCAGAGCTTATAATAAAAACTATACCACATAATAATAAAAAAGACATCTTAAATCCATTGCTAATGAGCTCACCATTCCAATTAATGCTTATTCCCATATAGCTTGAATATTCAGCGATTAATTGCTGTGGACAGTTGGTAAAGGTAGATTCTATGGCTGACTTTGTAAATACTTCTCTTATTAATGAACTTCCATGAAGCAGGGGTAGGCACTTTAAAGCCTTTTGAACACCTATAGGAAGTGCGCCTAAAGGAAGATATATAGCAGCAAGAAAGCCTACCACTGTTCCAACTATGGTAGAAAGACCCGCAAATGCACTCCTGCTATGGACAAATACGCACATAAATAAGCCAAGGCATGCAAAGGTAAAAACATTAATAATTATAAGTAATAAAGTTTTTATTATTTGAGTTAGTGATAGAATTGTCCCTCCTAATAGAACAATAATTATCTGTGATATGATTAAGGTTAATGTGCACATAATAATACCGACTATAAAGGCAGCAGTAATATATGCCATAACAAACACACCTCGATTTAGAGGGCTTACAAAAAGGCTAGGTGTTTTTTTAAGATCCTGATCATCGACCATATTACCTACCATAGCCAATGTTATTGAAACAGAATTTACAAGGATGATTCCTGCTGCTGACCATTGAATAACAAGATTTCTTGCATTTATGGTATCTCTTGCTATATCCCGGGGTCCACCATACTCCCCTAATAAGGATAGAATATAATCGCTGTTCATATTGCCCAAAAAAAAGCTCATTAGGACAATAATGATAATCATAGAAAGTAAGGAAAAGAACACATTTGCTCTATCTCTTGAGTATACTAATATATTACGCTTAACTAATCTTAGAAAGCTCACTTATCATCCCTCCTTTATATTGAAAATCTTTAGTACTTTTTCCGGTTATATTTATAAAGACATCATCCATGGTTCCCTGTATCAATTCAAAGGATGAAATATATTCTTTGACTTGATTCAAAAGATCTAGGCCATATAGGCTGTCAGGAATATATACACGAATATGATTTGTTCTTTGTTCAAAGCGATAATTATGCTCAGATAAAAAGCCAATAACCGATTCTTTATTATTTGGAACAAGCTTCACTATATCACTGGCGTATTGCTGCTTCAGTTGATGTGGTGAGCCTTCCACTACGATTTTACCAGCATCCATGATAGCAATTGATTGAGCTTTAGCAGCCTCCTCCATGTAATGAGTCGTGAGAAAAACTGTCATACCCAGCTCCTTTCTTAAAGCCTCTATGCTATCCCAGACATTTTGCCTGGTCTGGGGATCAAGTCCGGTAGTAGGCTCATCAAGAAAGAGTATCTCGGGTGTATTCATAAGTGCCTTTGCTATTTCGCACCTGCGCTTTTGTCCTCCTGATAGCTTAGAAAATCTTCTATTAAGATAACCCCCTAGCCCGAGAATGTCAGTAACTCTATATAAATTCTCCAGTATGATTTTAGTGCTTTTCTCATAAAGAGAAGCTCGTATAAGCAAATTTTCTTTTACTGTAAGCCTATCGTCTAGTGAGTTCTCCTGAAAAACCACACCTATTTTATTTCTAATTGCCCTGTCCTCTTCCCCTAATCGATATCCGCAGATGGTTGCCTCTCCGTTGTTTTTTCTAAGTAGAGTACATAGGATATTTATGGTTGTGGTCTTTCCAGCTCCATTTACACCTAAAAAGCCATACAGCTGGCCTTTCTGAACCTGGAAGCTTATGTCGTCCACTGCCTTTATATCTTTAAAATGTTTTCTCAAATGTTCAACCTTGATAATTATATTTGATTCATCCATTAGAAAGCTCCTTCTTAGATTTGTCTATTTAGCCGTATAGTAAGGCATGTAATAATCTAATTCAAGAGCTTATAAGGTAAGCTGTAAAAATGAGCTGGTAAGCTGCAGATATAATCACATTAGATGAGAAAAGATTTTAGACCTATACAATACAGAATCATTATCATAGAAGTGCGGTATCATTAAAAAATATTAGAAAAGGTGGTACTAGAGGAGAGAATATGCTAAGATTCAATATGAGTATACTTTAATTTACAAAAAACTGTCGATGTGGCTTTGCTTATAGTAAGGGAAGAGCAACATTATTATATACATGCTTTGTTTTGATAAATGAAGTCTGTATACTCGTGACTGCAGTTATGGGAGGTTCACTTTGTTAAGAAAAAACAAAAAAGAGTAGGGGGAGTTATTGTGAAAAAAAACAGAAATGATATTCTTAGATTTTTTGCTGGAGTTATCATGTTGGTCGCTGGTCTATATTGGTTCATGTCAAGCGTTACTGTCACAACGGGTTTTTATAGTTTTAGATTAGGTTCATTTAGCGCAGGTGGTCTTGTGGTGGTTCCTTTTATTGTCGGTATATGCTGGATGTTTGCTAATCCTGATTCTCTAATAGCTAAGATAATTACGGTACTGGGTATAGTGATTATACTCGCATCTATTATCGCAGGAACTCAATTTATATTCCAAAGAAGAAACTTATATGAATATTTGTTAATGCTGGTATTTATCTTTGGAGGAGCGGCTATAACCTTAAGGATCCTTTTTTCAAAAAAAGAATGAGTTAATGAATGTTCTTTACTTAGTATTCAAAAATCGCTTATTATATGAG
>CAZODB010000013.1:11775-21504 GCA_964578425.1 uncultured Herbinix sp. | reverse complement strand
TCATACAAGACCTGTGAATTTTGATGTTGAGAGGTCCAATCCAATCCTATTAAGGGATGAATTTGATCCAGAGACAAGTGTACTTACCCTTACATATAACAGAGAGGTTATACTAAGCTCCAACACTGGAACCTTTAATGCAACCGTATTGACTTTAAACAATGAAAGATGGCCTAATAATAATGTTAATTATATAAAGCTGGCATCTGAGGATCCTAAGGTTATTAAATTGCAATTGACTAACATGACCTTATTTGGCAATTATAGCTTTACCTTAGATCAGTACTTTGTAAGTGATAGCTTTAGAAACTATGGCTTACCAAGGCCGATTTCCATAGATAACACCGGCGGAGGTTCAAGCGATGAGTTCCCAGGACCTTATTTGGTGACACAGTCCGCTACTAACCCTAGCGAGATATTTATTGAGTTTATGAATATGCTGGACGTGGCTTCTGCAACCGATGTTAGAAATTATCACATACCTGGTGTTACAGTACTAAGCGCAAGATTGGAAAAGAATACAAAGAGCGAAGGATCTATAGTAGTACTTACCATTGCAGATGGGACAATTGATATCACATTAGAAAGACCTCTGACAATAAACAAAGTTACAGACTATGACGGTAGATATTCACCATTAGTAGATTATAAGATCAATGTATTACTTAGAGATAATAAGAAGCCGTATTTTGTTAATCCACCTGTATATGATAGGACTAAGCTGAATGAAATCCATCTTACATTCAGTGAGGAGATTACTGGTTCTATGAGCGTTAGGGTTACACAAATAGGCCAATACAGCTATGAGATTGGTAATAGGGTAGAGGTATCAGGTTACAATGTAGTTATTATATTAAATAACATACCTGATAAAGACAGCACCCTAAGAATTGATGTTATCGAGAATAAGATTGTGGATTTAAGTGGTAATCAATCTGCACCCATGAATACACAGCTTATGGTTCGAGCAGCATACTAGAAGGTTTAAGCTTAAATAAATAGTGACTCTATAAAGATTACATAATAATATACCCAGGACATCCGATTTGGAAGTCCTGGGTATACTTTTTGTATTCCTAACAGATTAAGAGCTTATGGACTAGAAATTGTCTGCTTATCGGTAGAAAAGCTTCGTGTGAAGATATCGCTCTCATCTATAAGACTTTCGATAGTTTCAAAACCCAAACGATTTAGTAGCTCTATAACATAAGGGTTATCTATTGGTGTTGAATAAGAAGCAAGCTGACCATATTCCTCGACGTTTTTTTGGCCATCCTCGTGGGGTAGAATAGCCCTTGGGCCACCAACACATCCTCCCTTACATCCCATTCCCTCATAGAAGTTAGCGGAGGTATTACCGGCTACAAGATTATCTATTAATTCTCTACAGGCCTTGACACCGTCAGCCTGCTGGGTATGAAAGGCTATCTTACGATTGGGGTTTAGTCGTTCTAAGGTAAGCTTTACAGCTTCGCTTACTCCACCGGTATAGGCGTATATTCTACCTGCTCTGGAGGAGTGATCCTTTTCGCTTTCCTCCATGTCAGAAGGATTAATATTCATGATGCCAAAGATATCCTCCACCTCTTTAAAGGTTAAAACATAATCTATTGCATCTGATATGTCCTCGTCCCTTGCCTCGGCTTTTTTTGCAAGACAAGGTCCTATAAATATAGTAAGGGCGTCAGGGTGCATTGCTTTTACTGCACGCCCGCTGGCTATCATTGGGGAAACTGAAGGAGGTACATGAGGAACTAAATCCTTGTATATATTTTTTATCAATGCAATCCATATGGGACAGCAGCAGCTTGTCAACTGATAATCCTCCTCCGTCTGTATATTTCGATCGAACTCTAGCGCTTCCTTAAGAGTAAGTATATCAGCGAATAAGGCAACCTCTAGCATACCGTCAAAGCCAATCATCTTAAAGGCATTTCTTAGCTTTCCTGGAGTGACCTCACTGCTAAATTGCCCTAAGAAGGCAGGAGCTACGAGAGCATAAACTAAACCTTTGTGAGATCTTATTGCTTGTAAGGCAGGTATTACATCCTTACTTGATGTAAGTCTATTTGCTCTACATTCCTGTATACAGAAGGAACAGCCTGCACATGCATTTTCGTCTATCTTTAGCTTTCCGCTTTCGTCAGGATAAATAGCATGAAAGGGACATACCTTGACGCAGTGCCTATCATCATCTGAGCAGTCGCATTTCTCTGTACACCACACCAGTGGGTGTTTTTTGGGATGTAGAAGGCAGTCCAGCTGATATGAATCATATTTATCAAGTGCACCTATATATTCATCATCTCGTTTTTCTAGGGTAGCCCGAAGTAGTTCTTGGTAAAGGGTTTCAAATGTCTTCATTTTTATACACCTCAAAGTTTATTTTCTATTAAAGCTATTATTCGCAATACATATCGTATTATTCTATTCTTGCCTTTACTGGATAGCATATTTACTTTATAATTAGATTTGAAATAGTATAGCAAATGAATATAAATGGTAGTAATGGGAGATATTATTAAAAACATGTTTGGAGAAAGAGATTGAAGGAAGCAAATAAAAAGCGTATCATCATAATAGGGTGGATTTTATTTTATGTATATATTTTGTTCTTATCGTACTTTTTATTTTTTAGTGAAAGATATGGGAGAGACTTAATAACACATCGATATAATTTGCATCTTTTTAAGGAGATAAAAAGATTTATAAAATACAGAGAGCAGATTGGATTTGAGGGCTTTATCGTCAATATATTAGGCAACGTTATAGCCTTTATGCCTTATGGATTTCTACTTCCTCTTTTGAACAGAGCCTACCGCAAGCTCTATTTAATAGCTATATTAAGTGTTTTTTTTAGTCTAGTAATTGAGACTGCCCAGCTATTACTGAGGGTAGGGGTATTTGATGTAGATGATATATTGATGAATTCATTAGGAGGTATTTTGGGGTATATGATTTTTCTTATTATCCACCCTATATATAAACGCATGGAGGATGGAGGATAATTAATTTTATCTATTATCAATAATTATAAGGGGGGAGCTTCTATATTTAAGCTAAACAAGAAAAGAGCAACCATACAATTTTCAGGAAGAAAACATACAAGGGTGGGAATCTTATCAGCCATAATAGGTATAATAGTGATTCTTGGTTTTGTTGCAGTCAGCATTGTATCAGGTATCTATGGTGGTGAGGGAGGTCTTCTAATAGGTATATCGGGTATATTCCTTTTTTTCTTAGGCATATTTGGATTTATTCTTTCCTATAGGGAGCTAAGGAAAAGGGATATATTTTATAGATTTCCTATGATTGGTATTATCGCCAATGGTCTGATGCTTATTTTACTCATGATTATTTATATCTTGGGTTTATACTAATGTTACATAAAACAGGAGACAGATAACGGACTAGACCGTAGATTGTAGATTGGAGTGCGTATGAACTATTTGAATTTATCTAAGGATGATGAAATGGATGAAATAAAAGAGCGTTATGAATTGGCTATACACCGTATACGTGAGATAGTTAATGAAGAAGAGGTAAGGGAGCCCCTAAGGGATTATTTTAGTAAGCTGGCTATGTTTCTTATATTGGTCGATAATATTGCAGAGATGATCGAGGAAGGAGCTTATGATAAGCTCACCTTTGATGAGCTTAAATCAGTAAACCGAAGTCTTTATGAGGATATAATCGGGGATAATTATAATACCAGCTATGCCAATCCCGCATATGCATGTAAAAGGTTAGGAGTTAAATACGGTAAGCTATTATCGTTTTTATATACAGAGCTTAGAGCTACAATTATCTATGCCTTTGAAAAGCGGATAACCCCGCGAACCCTATACCTTGAGCTTTTTCTTCAAATATATGGACTAGTAAAATGGGAGGATGGCTTTACTCCAAAGGATGTAAAAAGGGTTATCAGAGAGTTTATGCATGATAACTGTGACATTCTTATACAAGATAGAGTATCAGAAACGGCGAATCCTGACTATTCCTTTGCAAGAGATATGATTATGGAATCTGATCTAAAGGAGCTTTCTTACCTATATCATTATGGGGACTATATCTCAGATAATGAGTTAAAGACTGCAAGGTTTATAAATAGCCTATCTAATGAGCAGGTTGAAGCCATGGCCAATACTTTTACATCGGGCTTTGTGCGGGGATTTGAGGCCAATAGATTGGAGCTTACCATTAAATCAAATGTAAATATAAGATACCAGATTGGTTTTGAGCGGGTAGTAAGACAAGCTATACATAACTTTAAGAAAATAGGATTAGAATCAATAATTTATAGAGCCGCATATACAGCAATTAATAAAAAGCAGCATCTTAAAATAGGATACCATGGATCCTCACCCAATAAGCAATATGATTATGATCATCGCTTTGATATAGGTCTATTTTTTGATAAGACATTTATGAATAGAAAGCTAAAGAGTTTAGAAACCGCCCTTATGCAGATTAAACATATAACACAAAACTATGCTGGTCCTGCGGTCATGGAGGTTTTCGGTGAAGAGCTATTCTCACCTGAGGATAAGCCTGAGGCAATAGGTCTGAGCAAAAGACAGCAAAAGCAAATAACAGAATACTATAGTGAAGAAAGATTACTAACCAAGGAGTACTATAAAACCCCGGAAACATCCTTTACTATTATCTCTTATCCGATTTCAGAGATAGGACCTGATTTTGAAGCTATCTTTGAGGCAACGGTTAAGGTTAATACTCTAGATAGTGTTATCTACCAAGAGATACAACAGAGTATCATCGATGTCCTTGATAAGGGAGAATACGTATATATTAAGGGAAGGGGAAAGAACCGTACCGATATTATGGTGAGACTTCAGCCATTAAACAACCCCCATAAGGAGAGTAATTTTGAAAATTGTGTGGCTGATGTAAATATTCCTGTGGGCGAAGTGTTTACATCGCCGATGCTTACTGGAACCCGTGGAACCCTTCATGTTCCACTTGTATATCTGAATGACCTTGCATATCATGATTTGGAGCTGGTATTCGAGGATGGACGTATATCAGATTATAGCTGTAGGAACTATAAAGATTCCGAAAGAAACAAAAGCTTTATAAGAGAGAATCTGCTTTATAATCATGAAACACTGCCCCTTGGGGAGTTTGCTATAGGTACCAATACCACCGCTTATATGATGGGTAAGAAATATGATATTGCACCTAAGCTACCTATACTTATAGCGGAGAAGACCGGCCCTCACTTTGCAATCGGTGATACCTGCTATTCAATGAGAGAGGATTTAAAGGTATATAATCCCGATGGCAAGGAAATTATAGCGAGGGACAATGAGCACACCTTAATTAGAAAATCTGAGCCAAAAAAAGCATATTTTAACTGTCATACGGACATTACCCTTCCATATGATGAAATAGATGAGATATCCGCCATATTATATGATGGAGCTTCTATTCCTATTATCAAGAATTCGAGATTCGTATTGGATGGAACCCAGTTGCTCAATGAAGCATTTGATATTATCTAGCTTGATTGACAAACCCAATATGCTTATAAATAGCCGACTATTTATAAGGTCTGCTAATAAATGCGATAAGAATTTTTCTGCTGAAAGATTAACTTATCTATGCTAGAATATTGGCAGATAGTAATATGTAGCTATTTCAAGATTGTACTATAGTCTTGAAACAACCCTTTATGTAGGAGGTTATAATGGATTATAAACAAGCTGGAGTAGATATTGAAGCGGGCTATAAGGCAGTGAACCTTATGAAGGATCATATAAAGAAAACCATGCGTAATGAGGTCTTATCCAATATAGGAGGATTTTCTGGTGCCTTTTCTCTAAAAAGATATATGAATATGGAGGAGCCTACTCTTGTATCAGGAACAGACGGTGTGGGAACAAAGCTAAAGATAGCTTTTTTGATGGATATTCATGATACAGTGGGTATTGATTGTGTGGCCATGTGTGTAAATGACATTGTATGTTCTGGAGCTGAGCCTTTATTCTTTCTGGACTATATAGCCTGTGGCAAGAATGATCCAAATAAGATTGCCTCTATAGTTAAGGGTGTAGCACAGGGCTGTGTTGAAGCAGGAGCTGCCTTAATCGGAGGTGAAACTGCTGAAATGCCGGGCTTTTATCCTGAGGATGAATACGATTTAGCTGGGTTTGCGGTAGGCATTGCTGATAAGAATAAGCTTATTACAGGAAAAGGTGTTAGGCAGGGCGACGTGATTGTAGGTATAGCCTCTTCGGGCATACACAGTAACGGATATTCTTTGGTTCGCCAAGTGTTTGGAATGAAAAGGTCTATTCTTGATACCTATTATGAGGCTCTTGGAAAAAATCTTGGGGAAGCTCTTCTTGTTCCTACGAAGATTTATGTGAAGGCCCTGCAGGGGTTAAAGGATGCCAAAATAAATATTAAGGCCTGCAGCCATGTAACTGGAGGCGGTTTTTATGAGAACATACCAAGGATGCTGCCTGAAGACATGCATGGGGTTATACGGACAGACAGCTATGAGATAGCTCCTATTTTTAATATGCTAAAGAAGGATGGTAATATCACAGATCAGGTTATGTATAATACATTTAATATGGGAATTGGAATGGCTATAGTTCTTGGGGCTGATGAAGCTGATAGGGCTGTTAAAATCATAAATGAGACAGGTGAGAAAGCATATATTCTTGGGGAAATCCGTGATGGTACAAGGGGGATAACCTTATGCTAAGAATGGCAGTTCTGGTATCGGGAGGAGGGACAAACCTTCAGGCTTTGCTTGATAATATGGATAAGGGCGGGCTTCCCGGAGTATCTGTCGAAGTGGTAATCAGTAGTAGGGAGAAGGCCTATGCACTGGAAAGAGCAAAAGCCTATGATATCCCTACAGCTGTGATAAAAAAGAAGGATTATGATACCCTCGAGCAATTTGAGGAAGCTTTCTTAGGCCTGCTTAATGGCCATCAGGTTGACCTGATTGTCCTTGCAGGCTTTTTGTTGATATTACCTTTAAATATTGTTAGACATTATAAGAATAGAATAATCAATGTACATCCATCCCTAATTCCGGCCTTTTGCGGGATGGGATTCTATGGACTTAGGGTTCATGAGGCCGTCATTGCCAGAGGAGTTAAGCTAACCGGTGCAAGCGTACATTTTGTAGATGAGGGAACAGATACCGGTCCCATTATTCTACAGAAGGCAGTGACTGTCCGAAGTGAGGATACGCCTGAAACTCTACAAAAAAGAGTTATGGAGGAGGCGGAGTGGGTAATACTCACTGAAGCAGTGAGACTTGTTTCAGAAAATCGTGTCAGGGTGGAGAATAATACTGTTATTATAGACGAGTAAGTATATATCGGAGGTAATAGAATGAAAATATTAATCATAGGTGGGGGCGGCAGAGAGCATGCCATAGCATGGAAGCTATCTATGAGCCCTAAGGTAAAGAAGCTGTATTGTGCTCCTGGAAATGCTGGTATAGAGAAATGTGCGGAGTGTGTTGATATTCCTGTAACAGACCATGAAAGGCTTTCTGACTTTGCTTTGTCAGAGGGAATAGATCTTACCGTTGTTGGGCCAGATGATCCGCTGGCTGCCGGGATAGTAGATGTATTTGAAAAGAAAGGTCTTCGTGTATTTGGACCCAGAATGAATGCAGCTATAATTGAGAGCTCTAAGGTATTTGCTAAAAACCTCATGAAGAAATACAATATTCCTTCGGCAGCTTATGAGGTTTTTGATGCAGCCGATGAGGCCATAGCATATCTTAAAACTAGCAGCTATCCTATTGTTATAAAAGCAGATGGTCTTGCTTTGGGAAAAGGAGTCCTAATCTGCTTAGACTATGATGAGGCAGTAAATGCTGTTAAGGCCATAATGATTGATAAGCAATTTGGCGCGGCGGGAACTAGGCTGATTATAGAGGAGTACATAACTGGACCAGAGGTATCTGTTCTTGCGTTTTGTGACGGAACACATATAATACCTATGACCAGTGCCCAGGACCATAAAAGAGCCTTGGATAATGACCAAGGGCTAAATACTGGTGGTATGGGAACCTTTTCACCAAGTCCCTTTTATACTGAGCAGGTGGATGAATTCTGTAGACAATATATCTACCAACCGACTATGGATGCCATGAAGGCTGAGGGCAGGGATTTCGTCGGTATATTATTTGTCGGACTGATGCTGACTGAGGATGGAGTAAAGGTACTTGAGTACAATGCCCGTTTTGGAGACCCAGAAACCCAGGTGGTTCTTCCAAGACTTAAGAACGATCTGCTTGAGGTGTTTGAGGCTTGTATAGACGGAAGGTTACAGGAGATTGAGCTGTCATTTGAGTCAAATGCAGCTGTATGCGTTGTCCTAGCCTCTGATGGATATCCTGAGAATTATGAAAAGGGCTTTGAAATACAGGGATTAGATTCCTTTTCAGATAGAGAGGGCTACCATATCTTTCATGCAGCTACAAAAAAGGAAAATGGAAATATTCTTACAAACGGAGGGAGAGTCCTAGGAGTTACAGCCATAGGAAGCAACCTAAAAGAAGCCAGAGCAAATGCTTATATGGCTACAGAAAAGATATATTTTAAGAATAAATATATGAGAACAGACATAGGAAAGGCGATAAAGTAGCAATAGTTAACAATCCCTTTTATAACAACAAATGACATGAAATACAGTAAATGCCACATAACTGCCATAGTTCTTTTTTAATATAAAACCGTATAACGACAGATGAATGACAGCTATTTTGTTTGAAAGGAGTACTTGATGAGAAAGCGGTTTTATCAAAAAGGGATCATATTAGTATTGTGCCTATGTTTATTGTGGCCTACTAATTTACATAATTCAAAGGTATTTGCATCCGGTAAGGGGACAGTTGCTGCCGGTACACTTAATGTAAGAACAGAGCCATCTACTTCTGCGCAAAGGACGCAGCTTTCAGATGGTACTTTTGTCTATCTACGTAAGGATGAAACCGTAACCATATTGGAGGATAAAGGGGATTGGTATTATGTATCCCTACAGTTTAATGGTAAGACTGTGAAGGGATACGTGCATAGTGACTTTATTAACGTTAAAAGCAGCCCCACACCTACTCCGACGCCCACACCAAAGCCCACACCCACACCAAAGCCTGAGAATGACGGAAAGGCCGCATCTGGAGGATACAAGCATGAAGTAACTGTAACTGCTAATTCTCTGAATGTACGAAGCAAGCCTGGAACTAATCAGCCAGTAGTAGGATCTGTACGACTAAATGATAAGCTTAAGGTTATAGGTGAAGCCTTGGATGGTAAGACAAAATGGTATCAGATCAATCTACCAAGCGGTAGTTCTGCATCTACAGGATATGTGTCAAGTGTATATGTAAAGCTTAATCTAGAAAAAAGTATAAAAGGTAAAATAACGGCATCAAAAATAAATATACGGAAGGCAGCAGGAGAAAAATCAATTTACCTAAAGGATGCTTCGGGAAATATTATGTCATTAAAGAAGAATAAAGCCGTAAGCATAATAGATGAAAAGGTTTCATCAGGTGCCAAATGGTATAAGCTATCCTTTAAGGTAGATGGAAAGACCTATAAGGGATACGCCCCGGCTTATCAGGTTGGATTCAGAGAAGAGAATACGCAGAATAGTGCCACGCCTACTCCGACGCCAACCCCTACACCGAAGCCTACAAAGGCTCCGACGCCAACCCCTACACCGAAGCCTACA
>CAZODB010000013.1:9722-11675 GCA_964578425.1 uncultured Herbinix sp. | reverse complement strand
TCCAACCCCGACCCCTGTACCCACTCCGATTGTGACACCGACACCGGCTCCTACGCCAATACCATTTCCTGAGCCAACAGTTGGAGAAGTATTGGAGATATATGACAATCCGATATACAGCTATATAGATGAACCGGTAATAGGATATGTATGCAATACCATTTATATGAATATCTTTAAGGATGTCAATATATCCTATGATTTTCTATATGATTCAGGTGGTATGCCAGCCATGCTAATTGGCGGGTCAAAGGTAACCGTCGGAAGCGCTGTTACAGTTGACGATAATATATGGTATCACATTACTTATAATAATAGAACCACAGGCTATGTTAGAGCTGAATATATCTATATAGGCGCAGATATACCACAGGGTGGCAAGCCTATTACGCCTACACCGACAGAAATCCCGCCCCCAGAACCACAGATACCTGACGATGTTGATTTTGAAACTAGTCTTTCTATGGAGGGTTTTCCGGAGGCATATAAGGATGCTTTGAGAAGGCTACATGCAATTCATCCAAATTGGGTATTTGAGGCATATCATACAGGTTTGGATTGGAATACAGTGATAGATGCAGAGAGTATACCTGGTAAGAACACTATACCAAATTCAAAAAGTGTAGAATGGTTATCATTTGATAAAGGCGCTTATGATTGGAAGACCGATAAGTTTGTTATATATGATGGTTCGTATTGGGTTACAGCATCTAGAGCTACTGTAGAGTACTATATGGATCCAAGGAATTTCCTTGAAGAGGATACAATATTTCAATTTGAGCTACTTAGATATCAAAATCGTTACCAGACCATGAAAGGTGTTGAAAATGTATTAAGGGGAACAGCATTACACAATACCTTCTATACATATAAGGATGAATTGGGTAATGAACAGACTGTTTCCTACAGCGAGACATTTATGAAGGCAGCAGAGTACTCGGGAGTAAGTCCATATCATTTGGCCTCTAGAGTAAAGCAGGAGGTAGTGACAGGGCCGGCTACTCTGAGCAACAGTGTGTCGGGCACCTATAAGGGTTACGAGGGATATTATAATTTCTATAATATTGGAGCCAATGACAGCCCTGGTGGAGGGGCAATTGCCAACGGTCTAACATATGCTAGGAAAGGCACCAAAAATGCAGCGACCAATGAAACGTACCTTATTCCATGGATAAATCCATACAAATCCATAGTGGGAGGTTCCTATTTCCTTGGAAGTACATACATAAATAGAGGACAGGATACTGTCTACTTACAGAAATTTAATGTTACACCGGTATCTACATATTTTCACCAATATATGACTAACGTTGAAGCGCCATGGGCTGAAGGGAAAAAGATTGCAGCAGCATATGGGAATATGATGGAATCCCCCATAGTGTTTTCCATCCCTGTATATTTGAATATGCCAGCAAATGCTGCCCCAAGACCAACTACCCAGTTTAATCCTAATAATCGCTTAAAGAGCTTGAAGGTTTATGACTTAAACGATGTAGAGCTAACGATTACACCTACATTTAATCAGACTGAATATAATTATTATTTAATAGTAGGAAATGAGATAGAAGCGGTTCAGGTTAAGGCTACTACTGTAAGTAAGAAAGCCAGTGTATTTGGAGGAGGCTATATACCTCTTAATGTAGGAAATAATGAGATAGTCGTACCTGTAAGTGCTGAAAATGGCGATATAGTCAACTATATAATTAATATTGTCAGGGAGTAATATAAAGGTCTGAGCTATGTAATTATCAGGCTGAATTACTGGATATAACCATAACTCCGGCCTGTAAGGTGCATAAGCCTACTGGCCGGAATTATTTATATAATAGGAAAGTGCGTCCACAAAACGACAAAATAAACATATTGTTTTTGCTACTAATATGTTATTATTAAGCAAAAGGGGGAAAGGTAATGAAGAGAATAATCAATAAAGTATTAATATTTTGCCTATTT
>CAZODB010000013.1:0-9622 GCA_964578425.1 uncultured Herbinix sp. | reverse complement strand
TCTGAAGGTACAGACAATAGAAAATATGCTCTAGAATTTCAAGCATTAAAGGTTGGAAAACTGGAAATAGAGTTGGGCAGCCCGATTATGGTATATGATGATGAATTGGAGTTGCCGATGTCTGTTTTTTCTGACTCTCTTGAGATAGAGGTAAACCCAATACAGACCGCATCAGAGAATGCATATCTTAGTTCACTAAAGATAAGTCCTGCGGAGCTTAGTCCTGAATTTAAGAAGAATGTAGAGGAATATAGAGCCAGTGTTGGTTATGATATAGACAGGCTTGTTGTGGATGCTTTGCCTGAGGATGGAAAAGCAACAATTCGAATAACTGGTAATGATTTGTTAGAAGAAGGAGAAAATAAAGTTATTGTTACAGTGATTGCTGAGGCTGGGAATAACATAGAATATACTATTGATGTTATGAAGGAAAGCGCTCCTGAGGAAGGTGTAGATATATCTCCTATTACACCTGATAATAAACATGGTAGCTTTGATATTGTCCGCATCGCAGATGATACCTTTGTTATATATGGGGGTAAATATAAATTAATAGAGCCACCGGTTGATGTGGATATACCAAGCGGCTACACTAAGACTAAAATCATCATATCAGGTATATCAATCCCAGTATTTGCACCAGAGCAGCTCAATAATGAGTTTTTGTTAATATATGCTGAAAATGAGTTGGGTGAAGCGGGTTTATACAGATATGATAAGGTAGAAAAAACCATGCAGCGTTATATAAGAGAACTTACTCCTGTCAATGAGGCTGATAATGGATACGATGAGGAGTTAATAAATTCTGAGAAATATCAAACCAATCTTAATATTTTAGCCATAATAATTGCACTCCTAAGTGTGCTTTGTATCGTGTTTGTTATCCTGTCTATTCGCTTGTTTATGAAATTAAAGGGATATGGCGATGACCTCAATTAATTGTTGACAATTTAGTTTGCCTGTTATACAATGTATATAACAAATATAACGATATATAGTGTATATATATAAGAATAGGTGCTTTTAGCACAGCGATTTGTTAGTCACTGAGTCGTAAGATGGAGGAGATTGTATGTATGTGAAGATTAATTTTAATAGTGATGAGGCGATTTATATGCAATTAAAAAATCAGATCATATATGGCATTGCTAGCTCGCAAATCCAGGAGGGTGATAACCTGCCTTCTGTCAGAGAACTGGCTGATTATATAGGAATTAATATGCACACAGTGAATAAGGCATATACTATACTGAAGCAGGAAGGTTATGTTAAGCTTGATCGTAGAAAAGGTACTGTAATCGCTATAGATATCAACAAGATAGAAGCCATAGAGGATATGAAGGAAGAGCTAAAAGTAATACTTGCTAAGGCCATATGCAGGAATATTAGCTGTCAGGATGTATATGAAATCATCCAGGAAGTTTTCGATGAATTTGAAAGGGGGTAACTCCTATGATGTGTGACAGATGTAAGATGAGAGATGCAAAGGTATTATACACAGAGATAATTAACGGGTCCAAGACAGAGCAGCATCTATGCGAAGAATGTGCAACAGATTACACATCCTTCCAAATGGAAAAGCCCTTGGTGAATTTTGACATGACTCTGAATAGCTTATTATCCACTATATTAGGGGCATATCAGAAGAATACAGCAAATAAACCTGGTGAGCACAAGACTGATCTTGTCTGTGAGAAATGTGGAACCACCTATGATGAATTTCTTCAGAGGGGACGATTCGGATGTTCCGGCTGCTACAAGAGCTTTAAAAGAGAATTAGGAAAGACCCTAAGGGGTATACAGGGATCAGAAATCCATACCGGTAAACGTCCTAAGGGATATGTGTCGCAGGCTGACAATATTAAAAAGGATTTATCTGAGGAAGAAAAGCTTTCTTTTGAACTACAAAAAGCAATTGAAAAGGAAGAATTTGAAGAAGCAGCCAGGCTTCGAGATTTGATTCGGGGGCTGAAAAAGGGGGAAACCAATAATGCTTAAATGGTATGAACAGATTGTACCTGACAGCGACGTGGTTATTTCCAGTCGTGTAAGGCTTGCCAGAAATCTAGATGATTATATGTTTTCACCGCTACTTAAGGAAGAGGATGCAGTAAGTTTAGTTGATAAGGTGAAGAGTATTACATCATCCTTGGCTGAACAGGATAATAGAAGGTATTATTCATGTAATATCAAATCACTAAGTGATATAGATAAGGCAGCCATGGTAGAGAGGCATATTGTTAGCCCTTTATTAGTGGAGAAGGAGCAGACCACAGGACTGATACTGTCAGAGGATGAAACCGTAAGTATAATGATTAATGAAGAGGATCATGTGAGGATACAGGCCATCGTCGGGGGAATGGACCTAGAGAAGGCTTATGAGGCTGCTAATCGTATCGATGATTTAGCATACGATCTATTAAATTTTGCATATGATGAGAAATATGGGTATATGACATCCTGTCCAACAAACGTTGGCACAGGTATGCGGGCCTCTTATATGGTGTTTTTGCCAGCCCTTAGTGCTGCAAGAATGATTCAGAAGCTGATGGAGGAGGTTGGTAGATATGGTGTTACCATCCGTGGTATCTATGGTGAGGGTACAAAAAGCCTTGGTAGCATATATCAGATATCAAATCAAAAGACCTTAGGTAACTCTGAAAGAGAAATAATTCAGAATCTAAATCGTATAGTAGATCAGGTAATAAAGCAGGAAAGAAAAAGAAGGGAATATATGCTTTCCCTTAATGCAGATGAGATAGAAAATCAGGTATATCGGGCATATGGGATATTAAAATATGCGAGACAGATTACTCCTGACGATGCTATGACGCTCCTATCTCAGATAAAATTTGGAGCAGATTGCGGGCTTATAGAGTTCGATGGAACCTTTAATGTTCATAAAATGATGATGGGAGTTCAGCCAGGAAGTCTTCAATGGACACTAGGTAAAAATGTAGGAAGCACCACCAGGGACAAATCCAGGGCTGAATTTATCAGTAAGGAGTTACCAAAGATCCGCGAATAAGCAGATTAGATGATTTTGAATTCCTTATCTACGAAATCATATATCAAGAATGGAGGACAAGAAGATGAATGAAAAATTTACAGAGAATGCAAAGCAGGCCATAAATATTTCCCGAGAAGTGGCATTTCGTCTTAATCATAATTATATTGGTACAGAGCACCTTTTGATGGGTTTAATACAAGAAAATGGAGTTGCCTCTAGGGTACTTAAAGAAAATGGTGTTACTATAGAGAAGATTATGGAGTTGGTCAACCAGTTAATAGCACCAAACAGCGGTGTTGAAATGATGGAGGGCGGAAGCTTTACACCAAGATCAAAACGAATACTAGAGTCTAGCCAAAAGGAAGCCGCTAAGCTCAAAGCTCAAGAAGCCGGCACAGAGCATATCCTGATTGCCTTAATCAAGGAGTCAGATTCTATAGCCGTGCGTCTTTTGAATACTTTAGGAGTTAACATTCAAAAGGTATATATTGACCTACTTGCTGCCTCAGGAGTAGATATCGGTGCTGCAAAGAGTGAATTTGCTTCAGCTAAGAATAAAGGAAAGTCTAAATCAGCCACTCCTACACTTGATCAATACAGTAGAGACCTTACTGATTATGCTAGAGAAGGTAAATTAGACCCTGTCATAGGTAGAGAGACTGAAATTCAAAGAATAATACAGATATTAAGCAGAAGGACTAAGAACAATCCATGCTTTGTAGGTGAGCCAGGTGTCGGTAAGACAGCTATAGCAGAAGGTCTTGCCCTGAAAATTATCGAAGGAAATATACCTGATACCATAAAGGATAAAAGAGTAGTAACTCTTGATTTATCAGGTATGGTTGCTGGTTCCAAATATCGTGGAGAATTTGAAGAAAGAATTAAGAAGGTAATCAGTGAAGTGATCAGCGATGGAAATGTATTGCTATTTATTGATGAGCTTCATACTATTATAGGTGCCGGTGGAGCAGAGGGTGCTATTGATGCATCTAATATATTGAAGCCATCACTTGCCAGAGGAGAGCTACAAATAATCGGTGCTACCACCAGAGAGGAATATCGTAAATACATTGAGAAGGATGCTGCCTTAGAGAGGAGATTCCAGCCTGTAGTTGTTGAAGAGCCCTCTGAAGAGGAAGCCATCCAAATTATGTTTGGTCTTAGAGATAAATATGAAGCACATCATAAGGTGCGAATAACAGATTCAGCACTTGAAGCAACAGTTAAACTATCAAGCCGTTATATCAATGATCGTTATCTACCCGATAAAGCTATTGATTTAATGGATGAAGCAGCTTCAAAGGTACGCTTAAGTACCTACACCTCATCTCCAGCCATAAAAGATATGGAGAAGGAAATAGCCAAGCTTGAGGAACAAAAGGAGAAGGCGATTAAAGAAGAGGCTTATGAAAGAGCTGGTGAGATAAAAAAACAACAGGAGGCTCTCAAGGAAGAACTGGAAAAGCAAAAGGTTGTTGAAGAAAAGCAAAGATCTGAGGATCAGCTAGTTGTCAATGAGGCGGAAATAGCCGATATAGTATCTAGCTGGACAAAGATTCCTGTTAGAAAGCTCGAGGAGGAGGAATCACAAAGACTTCAGAATCTAGAGAGTATCCTTCATGAAAGAGTTATCGGACAGGAAGAGGCAGTTACGGCTATATCAAAGGCTATAAGAAGAGGAAGAGTTGGACTTAAGGATCCAAATCGTCCTATTGGTTCCTTCCTTTTTCTTGGTCCAACAGGAGTAGGTAAAACAGAGCTTTCAAAAGCATTGGCGGAGGCGATGTTTGGTACTGAGAACTCTATTATACGAGTCGATATGTCGGAGTATATGGAGAAGCACAGTATTAGTAAGCTAATAGGTTCCCCTCCAGGTTATATAGGGTATGATGAGGGTGGTCAATTAAGTGAAAAAGTAAGACAGAACCCTTATTCAGTAATTTTATTTGACGAGGTCGAAAAGGCTCATCCCGATGTATTTAATATACTGTTACAGGTTTTGGATGACGGACATATTACGGATGCCCAGGGAAGAAGAGTAAGCTTTAAGAATACAATTATAATCATGACCTCCAATGCAGGAGCGCAAAATATCATTTCACCAAAACGTCTTGGTTTTACATCAGTTGTAGATGAGGGAGAAGACTATAAGAGGATGAAAGAGGGGGTAATGGATGAGGTAAAGAGAATTTTCAGACCGGAATTTATTAACCGCATTGACGAAATTATTGTATTTCATTCACTGACCAGAGAAAATATTCAGGAAATTGTAGGAATAATGGTTAAGAATATTGCAAAGAGAAGCAAAGCACAGATGAATATTACTTTGGAATCTACACAGGCAGTTCTGGAGCATTTGGCTGAGGTAGGGTATGATGAGAAATTCGGAGCAAGACCGCTTCGTAGGGCTATTCAGACTAATATTGAGGATAAGCTTGCAGAGGGTATTCTAGCTAGTGAAATAAAAGAAGGAGACACAGTCAATATCGATTATATAGATGGTGAATTAGTGTTTAAATCAAATTAGTCCATACAAACAAATACTATTATGGAGGATAAGTCCTCCGCTATAGGTTATTTAAAATTAAAGATAATTAGGAGGACATGTAATGGCTGTTATTCAAGAGTTAATACGCAAGGAAAAGGATGGAACACTTAGTTTTGGCAATTATCAGCTTGAGGTAAAATCCAAACTATCTGATTTTGAACATGAGGGAGATTTGTACAAGGTAAAGACCTATAATAAGCTAACAAAGCTTGAAAGAAACGGTATGTTTGTATATGAATCAGTTCCAGGAACAGCAGTATTTCATATGGACCAGAAAGAAAATGAATTATCCTTCAATGTAGCAGGAGAGAGCTCAGCCCAGATTACACTTGAGCTGGAGGCGGAAAAGGAATATGAGATATATAAGAACAACACCCTTTTAGGTGAAATGAAAACTAATTTAGGTGGTAAGCTTGTATTTAGTGTGGAATTTGATGAAGGTGATAGTGACTATATAAAGGTGGTAAAGCTCTAGTATGGCTAAAGTAAAGACCGTTTTTTTCTGCAAAGAGTGTGGATATGAATCTATCAAATGGCTAGGTCAATGCCCGGGATGTCGGCAATGGGATGTATTCGTAGAAGAGCCTGTAATTAAGAAGAGCTCAAGAACAGACCATAGGGAATTCGTCGAGCAACCGGTATTGTTATCATCGGTAAAATCAGAGACTGAAAGTAGGTTAAGTTCAGGTATAGGAGAGCTGGATCGTGTCCTTGGCGGTGGTATTGTAGCGGGAAGTCTTGTTCTTGTAGGCGGAGACCCAGGAATAGGCAAGTCCACATTACTTCTACAAACCTGCAGAGAAATCGTTAATAAAGGAAAAAAGGTTTTATATATAACAGGAGAAGAGTCCAAAGGACAGATAAAGATGAGAGCAGAAAGGCTCGGCGCTTTTAGCGGCGAGCTTCTGCTCCTTTGTGAAACTAATTTGGATTTAATCGAGGATGTGGTAAATAAGCATAAGCCTGAGATCATAGTTATAGACTCCATTCAGACCATGTATAAGGAGGACATCACTTCTGCACCAGGTAGTGTCGGCCAAGTAAGAGAAGCCACAGCTGCCCTTATGCGCATGGCCAAAAGCACAGGTATCACCATATTTATCATCGGACATGTGACAAAGGAAGGAATGGTGGCAGGTCCCAGAGTATTAGAGCATATGGTGGATACAGTTCTATATTTTGAAGGAGATAATCATGCATCTTATCGAGTTCTTAGAGCTGTAAAGAATAGATTTGGATCTACCAATGAAATCGGAGTTTTTGAGATGCAAGGCTCAGGGCTTGCAGAGGTAAAAAACCCCTCTGAGTATATGCTAAACGGAAGGCCCGAAGGAGAACCCGGATCCGTGGTGTCTGCATCTATAGAAGGGACAAGACCTATTCTTGTGGAGGTACAGGCCCTAATCAGCAGGACTAATTTCAATATGCCAAGAAGAACGGCAGCAGGAACAGATTATAATAGAGTAAACCTGCTTATGGCGGTGCTGGAGAAGAGACTTGGCATCCAGCTTGGTGATTGTGATGCCTATGTAAATGTGGCAGGAGGAATGAGAGTAACCGAGCCAGCCCTAGATTTAGCTATAGTGACGGCCATACTTTCAAGCTTTAGAAATATTACTATAAGTAGCAATACCATCCTGTTTGGTGAAATGGGCTTAACAGGTGAAATCAGAGCTGTCAATATGGCAGACCAAAGGGTTGCGGAGGCTGCCAAGATGGGATTTGAGATATGTATACTTCCACAGGCGAACAAGGGGAAATTAAAGGCTCCTGAGGGCATGAAGCTTATTGGTGTCAGGAATATACAAGAGGTTTTGGAGTACATAAAGAAATAAGCTTGCATTGCAAACATTAAATTCCACAAAACATGTAAAAAAGAGATTTCATATAAAAGCTTGTAGGTGTCGAAGAAAAAGATTTCATGTAAAAGCTTGTAGGTATCAAAGAAAAAGATTTCATATAAAAGCTTGTAGGTATCGAAGAAAGGCATGGATATTAGTATGGAGCATAAGAATATAGATGCTTGCTATAGACCTATATTTGAAATGGTTGATAGATATATTAAGAAGGATACACCCTATACCATTGCCATAGACGGAATGTGTGGTAGTGGAAAGACTTATTTGGCTAGCTTGCTATCAAGGACTTATGAATGTAATATATTTCATATGGATGAATTCTTCCTCCCACTTGACATGAGGACTAAGGAGCGTCTAGCAGAGCCCGGCGGCAATGTGCATTATGAAAGGTTTAAGGAAGAAGTACTGGTTCCACTATATGAGAATAAAAGGGTTATTTACCAGCCATATAATTGCGGACTTTGGAGCTATGACCAACCAGTAAGTGTAGAGGCCAAAAGGCTAAACATTATTGAGGGTTCCTATAGTCTACATCCACAGTTAAGAGAATTATATGATTTAACTATTTTCCTAGAGGTGGAGCAAGACGAGCAGCTAGATCGTATTTTGAAGAGAAATGGGAAGGACAAGCTTCAAGACTTTATAGATAAATGGATTCCATTAGAAAACCTGTATTTTAATAAGTTTAAAATTAAGGATATATGTGATGTAATTGTAGATACCACGCAGGCAATAAATTAATAATGATTTTGCAAAGCAGGATTATGTTTTGTAGGTGCAGGATGTTTTGATTTCCTAATCAAATTAAAAATGCTTCGGCTAGGTATCTGTAAATAGAGATTTGACTTAACAGAAGATTGTGTTATAATTGTAACTATATTAGTATCAATTAAAACTACTTAATAAATGGAACTGTGGTGGCCATTATTAGGTGTGTTTCCTGTAAATAGGAAAGGGAACTTGGACACCCGAACTCGTCGAATGACCCCGAATGAGTGCCCAAGCGTTAGTCATTATTGGCTGCGTTTTTTTTTGTGCTTACAAAACTAAAAGGAGGTTTTATTGTGCGTAAGAAATCATTCATTACATTTGCTTCTTTATTTATATTCTGGATAGTGATTTCAGGAGCAACAGATCTACAGCATATCATTGTTGGAATAATTATTTCTTTATTTACTGTTTGGTTTTGGGGAAATCTTAACCAAAGGCTGCCTAATATACTATCTCCTAGAGGATTACTTATTTTTGGGCGTTTTATTATTATGATGATAGGTAATGTAATTAAAGCCAATATAGATGTAATTAAGATATTGTTATCTCCTAAATTGCCAACAGTGTCAATATTTTTAGAGTTGGAACCTGATATAGAAACTGACTGGGGGGCAACGCTTCTGGCTACCTGTATAACCATTACTCCGGGCACAGTAACTATTGATTTTGATCCAGAAACCAGGATATTTACTATTCATGCTCTTACATGCGAAATTGGTGCAGACTTGTACTATTGGAGAATTATCACTGAAATTAGGAAGTTGGAGACACTTGTGCAGAGGAGGAAAAATAATGTTGTTGATAATGATAGGGTTCATAATTCTGATACTATTAGCTCTATTGAAGGCGATAATAGGACCCACCGTAATTGATAGATTCATTTCTATAAATGCCATTACTAGCATGATAAGTATGATCATCTTATTACTAGCCTTTTATATAGGCGATTATGGGTTTATTGATATAGCTTTTGTTTTTATGTTGTGTGGATTTGCAGGAGGACTTTGGATAATTAAGGTACTCACTCCTAGTGTATGGGAGTTTAAGATGCCAAGATTAGAAGAATTAAAAGATGATGGAGAGGAAGTGTCTTCTGATGATTAAAGTTATAGCGACTATATTTTTTATAGGGTCGTTTTTGGCCTTTGCAATAGGAACCCTAGGATTATTTAGGTTTAGAGATTCATATACTCGAATGCATGGTGTCGGAATAGGAGATACTCTTGGTGCTGCATTCATGGGAATAGGGCTATTATTACTTAGTCCCAGCTGGATTTTACGATTTAAGATTATATTTATTTTAATATTGTTTTGGATTATAAACCCAACCATGTCACACTTGATAGCTAAAGCAGCCGTAATGAACGGAACAAAGCCTAAGAAAAATACAAGGATAAGAAAGGAGTAATATTATGCATTTTATAGTTGCTGATT
>CAZODB010000012.1:20015-21721 GCA_964578425.1 uncultured Herbinix sp. | reverse complement strand
ATGTATGAATTAGGAGACTATATTATTTACGGTAACCATGGTGTATGTAAGGTGGAGGAAATAGGCAGCCTTGATATATCGGGTATTGATAAAAGCATAGAATGCTATACACTACAGCCTATATTTTCAAAGGCTAGCACATTATATACACCCGTAGATAATGATAAGGTATCGATGAGAAAAGTTATAACAAATGATGAAGCTCTGGAGCTGATGGAACAGATTGCAGACACACCATTACTTTGGATAGAAAACGATAAGCAAAGAGAAGAAGCTTATAAGGGAGCCTTACGAGAGAGAGATTGTATTGATTGGGTTAAAATAATAAAGACTTTGTATGTTAGAAAGCAGGAGCGATTAACTCAGGGTAAGAAGCTAACATTTACCGATGAAAAATATCTGAGTATTGCTCAAGACTTTCTCTATGGTGAGCTATCCATAGCTATGGATATGGATAGGGAGGAAATAGAAACCATAGTTATGGAACGTCTAGAACAGCTTAATACAGTATAATAATATATCTCTGCTTTATATAATCAATGGCAAAATTTATTGACCAAATGAAAGAGATTTGTTAACATTAGCTAATGAACTTCTTCTAATACTTGATGAAAAAAGGAGATAGAAGCTATGATTAACAGCAATAATAGAGGTAAGAAGCATGTAGCATTAACCTTTGATGATGGTCCAAATCTTGACATAACACCCTTAGTTTTAGATAAATTGGAGGAGCATGGGGTGGTAGCAACCTTCTTTCTTATAGGAAAGCTAATTAATGATGATACCAAGCCTATAATGGAAAGACAATTGCAGCTTGGTTGTGAGATAGAAAACCATTCCTGGAACCATAATCATATGGACCAGTATACTGTCCAGGAGAATACCTATGAGATAGATAAGACTAATGATATTATTAAAGAGATGGTAAATGTTACACCACAATTCTTCAGGCCTCCTTATATTTCCCTAAGCCCCACTATGTATGAGTCGATTAACCTTTCTTTTATCAATGGTATTAATTGTATGGATTGGGACTATACTGTTTCTGCAGAGAAACGTGCAGAAATCATACTAAGAGATGTTAAGGATGGAGATATAGTACTTCTCCATGATTTGAGTGGCAACATGAACACTGTGGATGCTCTAGATGCAATAATTAAAGGACTTATAGATGACGGATTCGATCTTGTTACCGTAAGTAAGCTATTTGAATTAAAGGGAGTTAATCCAAAAGTTAAGAACAAAATATGGACCAATACCAATTGGTAATTATGACATAAAACTTTCCTAAATCAAGAACACGACTTAAGGGTATTAACCAGGTCGGGTTCTTGATTTTTTACTGAAAGGTTGACAAGTTGATAAAGATGGCGTATTATAATAAGGCGCCATGTATAAATATGCACTACATGACATATATGCTTTACAAATAATGAATAAGACCAGATTAGTATATTATATGGTGATTATATTTAAAAATAAATAATAAATGAGGAGTCAATGCTATGAAGAAAAAAATCTTTGTTGATGGTTCAAGTGGAACGACAGGGCTAGAGATTAATGAAAGGCTTGTCAAATATGACAATATTGAAATAATAAAAATTGATTATGATAAGCGACGTGATGTTAAGGAACGTCAAAGAATTATAAATGAAGCTGATTTGGTTTTTCTGTGTCTGCCTGATGATGCTGCAAGGGAATCAGTG
>CAZODB010000012.1:15010-19915 GCA_964578425.1 uncultured Herbinix sp. | reverse complement strand
GGTGGTATTGATATTACAGCATGCAATAATACTAATATGGCAGAGATATTTGTTATTGGAAATGATGCCCATGGTATAGCTATGATAATCACTAGACTGGATAATCTGGGTAAGGGAGCATCAGGAGCAGCAATTCAGAATATGAACCTTATGCTAGGCTTTGATGAGGGGTATAATCTGTAGGGAAATATGACTACTTTTTGTAGAAATTATATAAAAAAGGAAAAGCCTTGAAACATCTATTTATAGATGTTCAAGGCTTTCATTTCATAAATGAGACCATAGCATAATGTGTAATAGTCAATAAAAAATTATTCATCATCACTGGTAGGTACAAGTATTTTCATCATTCGATGAAGATCATCTAATAAACCTATTCCGTCCTTCATATCCAAACCAAGAGAACAGACAAGCTCTTCTGGTATTCGTAGGGCATCATCTTGAAGATCCTTTCCCTTTTTGGTCAAGCTTATATATACATTTCTCTCATCCTTTTCACTTCGATTACGGGTAACATAGCCTTTTACTTCGAGCTTTTTTAGCAGAGGCGTCAGGGTACCGGAATCCAGAAAAAGCTTCTGACCAAGATTCTTAATAGTAATCTCATCTTCTTCCCATAAAGCCATCATTATGATGTATCCAGTATAGGTCAAACCATAGGGATCAAGGAGGGGCTTGTATTTGCGTATTATTTCCTTTGAACAGACATATAGGGAAAAACATAGCTGATTCTCAAGCCTAAGGGTTTCATATTTTTTATTATTATCGTCTTGTGTTAATCTAGTTTTCATATAGTTATCCTTTCTATCATGTTTTGCTTTTGTCTCAAATTGTATATACTATATATCATCATACTGCACAATTCAATTTTATACAAGATATTTTATAAAGTCAATAAAAAGTATTGACAAAGCAAATAAATGGTGTACAATACAATTGTAAGCGATACTAATTATGAAATTTAAATAATATATAAATTCAAGTTATAAAGCTATAGTAATGTAAAGAATACAAATATGACAATAAGAAAGGAAGTAATAAATATGAAAGATATAAAACAGTTGGTAGAAAATCGTCGTAGCTATTATGCAATTGATAAAAAATCTCCGATTTCAGATCAGGAGATTAGAGAAATCATTGAACATGCAGTAAAACATGTGCCTTCTTCATTTAATTCACAAAGTGCTAGAGTTGTTCTTCTTCTGGGCGAAAACCATGATAAACTATGGGAAATCAC
The DNA here is from genome assembly GCA_964578425.1 of uncultured Herbinix sp. Classification (GTDB taxonomy): domain Bacteria; phylum Bacillota; class Clostridia; order Lachnospirales; family Lachnospiraceae; genus Mobilitalea. The sequence continues at coordinate 18,678 of CAZODB010000012.1, read as the reverse complement.
AAGAGAGACTCTAAGAGGGATAGTTCCTGCAGAAGCATTTTCATCAACAGATACTAAGATAGATGGATTTAAGAACGGGTATGGTACAATTATGTTCTTTGAGGATCAAGAGGTGATCGAAGGACTTCAAGAGCAGTTCGAACTATATAAGGATGTGTTTCCGGTTTGGTCACTTCAGTCCTCAGGTATGCTGCAATATACAATCTGGATAAATATAGAGGGTTCCGGCTTGGGAGCATCCTTACAGCATTACAACCCTCTTATAGACGATGAGGTAAAAGAGACATGGGATTTACCAAAGAAGTGGAAGCTGCTTGCACAAATGCCTTTTGGAACACCATTGGAGGAACCAGGTGACAAGGAGTTCTCGCCAATAGAGAGTAGATTTAAAGTGTTTTCCTAAGAATAAATAGATAACTACCTTGGGTAGAGCACTGGAGTAGAAAGGATTGAAACTATGTATAAGGAATGGTCATTAGATATACTTTACAAGGGTTTAGAGGATAAGAAATATAAGGAAGACATAAAAAGACTAAATCAGCTAATAGATGATATTAAGAGATTCAGTGGTACCTTGGGTGAGGATAATGATGAAGAAAAGCTTTTGCTATCAGTCATCGATTATATGGAGCAATTCGAGGTATTGCAAGCTGCCCTATTATCCTATCTTGCTTTCAGGGAATCAGTAAATACATCTGACGTTAAGGTTGTTAATGAGCTTAATTTGTTGGAAAAACAGTTAAGTGAAGTATCCAGGCCCTTTTCCATTATAAAGAAATGGATTGCAGGAATCGAAGCTATGGATATGTATATGGATAAGCATCCCAAACTGAAGGCGTATTCATTTATGATTAATGACATAAAGCAGGATGCAAAGCATCTATTAAGTGATGACGTGGAGGATGTAATAGCTAGGCTTAACATATCAGCGGGCTTGGCTTGGGGTAATATGCAAAGTTATCTTACTTCAACCCTTGAGGTTGATTACAGAGGAGAGGTTATAACTTTACCTCAGGTTCGTAATCTAGCATATAGTGAGAATCCTTCCGTAAGAAAGGATGCATATTATGCTGAGCTTAAGGCGTATGAGAAAGCTAGAGATGCAGTTAGTTATTCCTTGAACAATATAAAGACACAGGTTAATACCATATCAGATTTAAGGGGGTTTGAGTCACCTCTTGAGCAGACCCTAGTTAATTCTAAGATGAAGAGAGAGACATTAGACGCCATGCTAGAAGCTATGGTTGAATATATGCCTGTTTTTCATAAATATCTAAAGCATAAGGCAAAGCTTCTTGGACATAAAAATGGTCTCCCCTGGTATGATTTATTTGCCCCCATGGGAGAGAACGAAACCAAATTTACTGTTGAGGAAGCCAGGGATTATCTAGTTAAGCACTTCAAAGGGTTTTCTGATGATCTAGCAGAAATGGTTGAACAGGCCTTTGAGGAAGAATGGATAGATTTCTTTCCTAGAAAAGGAAAGGTGGGCGGGGCTTTTTGTGGCAATTTGCCCTTTGTGAAGCAAAGTAGAATACTAACTAATTTTTCAGGAACCTTAAGCGATGTGATTACATTGGCACATGAGCTAGGCCATGCTTATCACGGACTTCATATACAGGAGCATCTACCTCTTAATACCGATTATAGTATGCCGGTGGCTGAGACTGCTTCTACATTTAATGAAGCCTTAATCATGGAAGCAGCTGTAAAGGAAGCCTCAGGTATAGAGAAAATGGCACTTATAGAAAGCCAGCTCCAGGATATTACTCAGATAATGTGCGATATTTATTCAAGATATTTATTTGAGACAGAGGTGTTTGAGAAGACAAGACAGGGATTTTTATTTCCTGATGAACTTAATGAAATCATGCTAAGAGCTCAGAAAACCGCTTATGGAGATGGTCTTGATCATGAGTATCTACATCCTTATATGTGGCTGGTAAAGTCGCACTATTATTCAGAAGTAACTAGCTTCTATAATTTCCCATATGCCTTTGGAGGACTATATGCAAGAGGTCTATATGAGAAATATAAAAAAGAGGGTGAAGAATTTGTTCCTAAATACAAAGCTCTTCTTAATGCAACCACTGTAAACACAGTTGAGTATGCTGCCAGAGAAGCCGAAATCAATCTAGAGGAACCGGATTTTTGGAGAAGCAGCTTAAAGTCGATTGAAGGTCTGGTAGATGAATATATAAAGCTCACTTAACTTATCAGATGAAAAAAAGCAAGAACTAATAGGCTATATTAAAGGATTCACATCCGGAGAGGATGCTAAAAATCGTGTGACTGAAGTAGTAAGCAGTTTACACAATACTGGTTCATTTAGTTAAAATCTTTTGAACAATATAATGTAGTAAATAGAGAAAAATGAAGGACAGATCCCGGAAAAGCCCAGATACTGTCCTTCATTTATTTTAAAAATTAATTTTATTAGGAACTTAAGCAGTATGTTAATTCATCTTGGATTACCCATAAAGAATAAAGCGATGGTTCCCGGTCCTGAGTGAGAACCGATGGTAGGACTCACAAAATTAATAACAATATCCTCTATACCAAATCGTTCCTTTACAAGTGAAGCTACATATTTGGCATCCTCTTGGCTGTCGCCATGGCTTATAAACACAGTATCATTCTTGTCTTCATAGCCTGGCAGCCTTTTCTCCATGTGATCTACTAGAGCGAGTAAGGCTTTCTTTCGTCCCCTAACATTATTAAGAGGTACAAGGCGACCCTCATTATCAACGTGAAGAACCGGTTTTACATTGATTAATGTTCCGATAATTGCTGTGGTTTTTGACACACGACCACCTCTATGAAGGTGGTGCAAATCGTCTACGGTAAAGATATGACATAGATTCAGCTTATTATTCTCCAGCCAATCAGCAATATCATTCATTGATTTTCCTGCTTCCTTAAGTTTTACAGCTTTATGGACTAACAATCCTTCTCCCAGGGAGGCGCATAGGGAATCAACAACTATAATATTGGTACCGGGTATCTCCTCGCATAGATCTCTAGCAGCAGTAGCAGTTGCTGAACAGCTACCACTTAAGGCAGATGAGAATGCTATATGCAGGATATCATACCCCTTATCTATTAGGCCTGAAAAAACCTCCTTAGCGTTATCAGGATTAACAGCCATCGTGGTAGGCATAGACCCACCTCGCATTTTGTTGTAGAAATCCTTCGGCTCCAGCTTGTTTTTATCTCCATAAACAACATCGTCAAAGCTATAATAAAGCGGAACCACTCTTAAATTATGCTCTTTCACATATTCTGTAGGCAGATCACAGGTGGTATCTGTAGTGATAATAAACTCTTTCATACCCTTCACCATCCCTTTCCATCATAGTTTTTATGTTCTACTTATTATACCATAGCTGCTAAAATATTAAGAAATTATAAATGACATGGTGGTAAGTAGTTTTGATTACGACATGATATATTATAACATACCATACAGTGCAGATACAATATATTTTAACAGAGTTTCCAATTTTATCAATACCAGATGAATTCTTTTATATTATTTGCCAAATAGAACTTTGCCATTTTGCCATATAGATAAATTTTTATCTTCATATATTAACAAAATATTTATAATGTGCTAGTATATGATGAGTAAGCTATGAGATAATTCAGTATAAAGGTTAAACATACAT
>CAZODB010000012.1:7502-14910 GCA_964578425.1 uncultured Herbinix sp. | reverse complement strand
GAGATAATTCAGTATAAAGGTTAAACATACATAGGAGGACGGTTTGGAAAACTGGCTAATTAAGAATATAAAAGCAGATTTTAAAATGTTAATGGATGAATGTGAAATAAGTGAGGTACTGGCACGGTGTCTTGTCAATAGAGGGATGGAGGATCCTGAGCAAATTAATTCTTTTCTTCATCCAAGCCTGGATATGCTCTACGACCCATTCCTTCTAAAGGATATGGAGAAAGCCTGTGATATCCTTGAGGATAAGATACGGAAAAGAAAGAGTATACGTATTATTGGGGACTATGATGTAGACGGAATAATGTCAACATATATACTATATCGTACCTTGATAATCCTAGGCGCGGAGGCTGATTATGAGATACCTGACAGAATAAACGACGGCTATGGAATGAATATCAGGATGGTGGAAGAAGCCTATGAGAAAGGCATTGATACTCTTCTTACGTGTGATAATGGTATTGCTGCTATGGATGAGATAAAAAGAGCAAAGGAATATGGGATGGCAGTTATCGTCACAGACCATCATAACCTTCATGAAAATGATGACAGTACTATTGTCCTTCCTGAGGCAGATGCCATAATAAATCCTAAGCAACCAGAATGCTCATATCCATTTTCGGGATTATGTGGAGCTGCTATTGCATACAAATTAGCAATAGCCATGATTGCTAGATACGGGAATTCAGATATGTCAGGATATAAAGAGGAGCTTTTGTCATATGCTGCTATAGCCACAGTATGTGATGTTATGGATTTGGTAGATGAGAATCGTATTATAGTAAAGCATGGGATATCTCTATTAAAGAATACTCAGAATATGGGATTACAGTCTTTAATGAAAGTATGTCAGATTGATAAGGAAAGGCTCTCTGCTTTTCATATAGGATATATAATGGGACCCTGCATCAACGCCTCGGGAAGGCTTGATACAGCCAAAAAGGGTCTGAGATTATTACTGTCTGAGACTAACAAGGAAGCTATAGAGATGGCCACTGATCTGAGAAGTCTTAACGAAGAACGAAAGGATATGACTGCGGAGTATACCAAGCAAGCAATAAGGCTGATTGAAGAAAATAACATGCTAAGAGATAAGATCTTAGTGATATATCTTCCTGATTGTCATGAAAGCATAGCAGGAATAATAGCAGGGAGAATTCGTGAAAAATATTCTAGACCGACTCTAATTCTAACAGATGCCATAGATCATGTTAAGGGATCAGGCAGATCTATAGAGAATTACAATATGATAGAAGAGCTATTTAAGAACAGAGAGCTTATGGTTAAGGTAGGTGGCCATCCCATGGCTGCTGGACTTTCTCTTATGTCTGAGAATATTGAGTCCTTAAGGAGAGCTTTGAATGAAAATGCACCATTGTCGGAGGAAATGCTAAAGCCTAAGGTAACCATAGATATATTGCTACCCCTTGGGTATATAAATGAGGGGCTGGTAGACGAGTTGAAGCTTTTAGAACCCTATGGTAAGGGAAATGAAAAGCCATTATTCGTAGAAAGGGACTTAACCATAAAATCATTATTGGTTGTAGGGAAAAATGCTAGTGGAATAAAGCTAAGGCTTAGAAATTCATATGGAAGAGAAATGGATGCATTATACTTTGGAGATGTAGATGGCTTTTTTAAGTATATAAGCGATACATATGGCGAGGATGTAACAAAATGTCTAATGACAGGAAGAGGAACCAATGTCAAGCTCACAGTTACATATTACCCCAATATCAATACTTATAAGGGTAATAATAGTGTTCAGATAATGATACAAAATTATAGATAATTGGATGATGACATAGAAATACATGGGAGCATAAGGCAAGAAAAGTAAATATATGTGGCAATAATCGAAATATATTTACTTAATGTAAAGTTTAAAGTATTTTAGTATATAATAATCAATAAAGCTTTGCGAAGAATTGTCGTAAGTGATATAATATCCACGATAAGTGGATTAGTCTATGCTAAACAGTAAATATTATATGACCGATATGACAAGTGTATATATCTTGATAAAATGGGGTGGTGAAAATCGTAGCCACTCGAGTCTGATCCACATATTTATGATGCTATAAGAAAGGTTTGGGTGTATAAATGAAAAAACTAAATGATTATGTAAGAAGTATACCGGATTTTCCCGAGCCCGGGGTTATATTTCGAGATGTTACGACAGTATTGCAGAATAAGGATGGACTGAAGCTTGCAATAGACCAAATGCAGGATTGTATTAAAGACATAGAGTTTGACCTAATAGTAGGACCCGAATCCAGAGGGTTTATCTTCGGAGTTCCTATTGCCTATAATTTGAATAAAGCATTTATTCCTGTTAGAAAAGAAGGAAAACTTCCTTGCGATACTATCTCAATGGATTATGAACTGGAGTATGGCAAGGCTACTATAGAGATTCATAAGGATGCCATAAAGCCTGGACAAAGGGTGGTTATTGTCGACGATTTGATTGCCACTGGTGGTACTATCGAAGCGATTACCAAGCTCATAGAGATGCTTGGAGGAGAGGTTGTAAAGATTGTATTCCTGATGGAATTAAAGGGTTTAGATGGCAGGAGTAAGCTATCAGATTATGATGTTGAAGCTGTCATCCAATATGAAGGTAATTAATGACTAAAGAGGTATTGCATTTATAGAGTATTACATATCTGCAATGCTACTATAAAAGCGTATGTATGAAACAGATAGATGGTAGAGTTAAGGAACTTTGATGATTGGAAAATGGAGACAACTATGGATATGGATGATATTATGAATCAGGGTATATTGAATAGACCGGCTGCTACTTCGGTGCCAGCTGATTTTACTTCGCCTACACAGCTATATAAAAAGCTGACTGACAAGGTGATTTCTTACCATCCGTCTGAAGATATCTCCATGATTGAAAAGGCATACAACCTGGCGCTGACTGCCCATAAGGATCAGCTTAGAAAATCAGGTGAGCCTTATATTATCCATCCATTATGTGTAGCCAATATTTTGGCAGAGCTGGAGCTTGATAAAGAGAGTATAGTGGCAGGAATTCTTCATGATGTGGTAGAGGATACAGATATTACCACCTCACAGGTTTCAGAGATGTTCTCCGAGGAAGTAGCGCTTCTTGTGGATGGTGTTACAAAGCTTACACAGCTAAAATATTCTAAGGATAAAGTGGAGATTCAAGCTGAAAATCTTAGAAAGATGTTCTTGGCAATGGCTAAGGATATTCGCGTTATTCTAATAAAACTCGCTGATAGACTCCATAACATGCGTACACTCAAGTACATGAAAGATGATAAGCAGAAGGAAATTGCTAGGGAGACCATGGATATCTATGCTCCGATTGCTCAGAGACTTGGAATATCTAAGATTAAGGTGGAACTGGATGATTTATCATTAAAGTATCTTGAACCTGAGATATATAAGGATCTCGCTGATAAGATATCCTCGAAAAAGAGTGAACGTCAGGATTATATTGACAGTATTGTTGATGATGTGAGGTCCCATATCGACGAAGCAGTAATACCAGCAAAGATAGATGGCAGGATAAAGCATTTCTTTAGTATATATAAAAAGATGGTGAATCAGAACAAGACACTAGATCAGATTTATGATTTATTTGCTGTACGAATTGTTGTGGATTCCTTAAAGGACTGCTATGCGGCACTAGGAGTCATACATGAGATGTATAAACCGATTCCGGGTAGATTCAAGGATTATATAGCCATGCCTAAGCCTAACATGTACCAGTCACTTCACTCGACTCTAATAGGACCTATGGGACAGCCCTTTGAAGTGCAGATAAGAACCTATGATATGCATAGAACCGCAGAATACGGTATTGCTGCTCATTGGAAGTACAAGGAGGGAGGAGCTGACGGAAAAGGCGCCTCCAATGCTGAGGAAGAGAAGCTTACATGGCTACGGCAGGTTCTTGAATGGCAGCGTGACCTTTCAGATAACGATGAGTTTTTGAGCTTACTAAAAAACGATTTTGATTTATTTTCAGATAGTGTATATGCATTTACACCTACAGGGGATGTTAAGACATTACCTACAGGCTCAAATACCATTGATTTTGCATACAGCATTCACAGTGCAGTTGGCAACAAGATGGTAGGGGCAAGGGTAAACGGAAAGCTTGTACCGATTGATTCTGTTATTCAAAACGGTGATAGAATAGAGATTATGACCTCGCAGAATTCTAAGGGACCTAGCCGTGACTGGTTATCTATGGTTAAGAGTACCCAAGCAAAGAATAAAATAAATCAATGGTTCAAATCAATACTTAAAGAAGATAATATAAATAGAGGTAAGGAATTAGTTACAAACTATTGTAAACAGAAGAACATAACACTTAGCGATTTATTAAAGCCTGAATACATCCGTGTAGTAATGAGAAAATACGGCTTTAAAGATTGGGAGTCTATACTTGCTGCCATAGGCCATGGAGGATTAAAGGAAAGTCAGGTAGTTAACAGGCTGCATGAGGAATATCGTAGAAAGAACAAGCTGCATATAAGTGATGAGAACGTCCTTGAGAATATCTCGGAGAACAAGGAACATAGATTAAGTGAAAAAAAATCTAAGAGCGGTATAGTTGTAAAGGGAATACATGATTTGGCAGTACGCTTTACAAAATGCTGTAGCCCTGTTCCGGGAGATGAGATTATTGGATTTGTTACAAGAGGTAGAGGGGTATCCATTCATCGAACTGATTGTATAAATGTGATTAACCTACCTGAGGATGATAGAGTAAGACTTCTCGAAGCCGAATGGGATGTTCAGGATGGTAAGGCTACAGGGGTATATCCTGCTGAGATTAAAATCTACGCAAATAATAGAACCGGTGTCCTTGTAGATATATCCAAGGTATTAACTGAGAATAAAATAGATGTAATATCCATGAATGTAAGAACGAGCAAGCAGGGAACGGCATCTATTAGCATAGGTTTTGAAATAAATGGAGTGGAACAGCTTAATGAAATTATCTCGAAAATCCGCAATGTTGAAAGTGTATTGGATATAGAGCGTACAGCTGGTTAATAATTTCTAAGAGAAGAGCTTAATATCCGGATAAAAATAGTGTTAGTTAGATGAAAGAGGTATCAAGTGAGAAAGGTTCATATTAAGGCGCTTGTACTAGGAATGGTACAGAATAATTGTTATATCGTGAGAAAACGGGAATCGCAGGAGGTTGTTGTTATTGATCCTGGTGATGATCTATATAAAATCAGAAAGTATCTTAAAGAAAATGACCTGGAATGTAAGGCGATATTCCTTACCCACGGTCATTTTGACCATATAATGGCAGTGCCGGAGCTTAAGGGCTTGACCGAGGCCCCTGTATATGCTCATGAGGCTGAGGCAGAACTGTTAGAGGATACAGAGTTAAATGCATCCTCGCTTTTTGGTAAAGGGGTTAGCCTTCTACAAGATATTATGATAAAGGATAAGGATGAATTTCAAATCGCTGGGCTATCCTGGCAGGTGATACACACTCCTGGACATACACAGGGAGGGGTGTGCTACTATCTATTGGACCATGGCATAATATTTACTGGTGACACCCTGTTTTACGAGAGTGTAGGAAGAACTGATTTGCCCACAGGTGATCACAGTATATTGATTGAAAATATTCACAATCAGCTTATGGTCTTAGCTGACAGTATAGAGCTATATCCCGGTCACGGAAGACCTACTACTATAGGCCATGAAAGACAGTTTAACCCTTATCTATAAAGGAGTTATAATGATTCGAATAATATTATCAGATAGGGTATATGAGAATGATGTCCGCCCAATTGTTAAAGCCTTCTATCCCGATGCGAGTATTGAGATAGCAGATAGATCAGTTTTATTGGAAGGGTATAGATGCTCCAATGCAGACATGTATGCAAAGGACTCGTCTATTACTGTTAGCACAATAATAATTGACTTTGACAAGGACAAAGTTAATATAAGGATAAATGATAGCCTGGGAAATACCTATAATTCTTTTGCTCATACACCAGATCCTATTAAAGAGAAACCTGCTTATAAGAATGTAATAAAACGCTTACTATATAAGATGCTTTCTTCCTTAAGTAAGAAAGTACTTCCATGGGGAATATTAACTGGAATTAGGCCCACCAAGCTTGTATATGAAATGCTTGAAAGTGGCATGGATAAGAAGGGGATATACAGAAAAATGGAGCAGGAATATCTCTGCTCTGAGGATAGAATAAATACAAGTATACTTATTGCAAGACGTGAAATGCAGCTTTTGAGGGAGCTGGATTACATATACGGATATAGTCTCTACATTGGTATTCCATTTTGCCCAAGCACCTGCTTGTATTGTTCGTTTACGTCATTTTCAGTAGAAAGATACGCTGACATAGTAGAGAGCTATCTTGATGCTTTAGAAATTGAATTAAGATATGGTGCTGGCTGCCTACCAAATAAAAAACTATCTACTGTCTACTTAGGAGGAGGCACACCTACATCCCTGTCAGCCAAGCAGCTGGACCGGTTGCTGGGACTTATTAGAGAGCTTTATGATTTTACTTATGTAAAGGAGTTTTGTGTAGAAGCAGGACGTCCTGATAGCATTACCAAGGAAAAGCTGGAGATTCTTAAAAAATGGGGTGTAGATAGAATATCAATTAATCCTCAGACTATGCAGCAAAGAACTCTTGATTTAATAGGAAGAGGGCATACCATATCACAAATAGACGAGGCTTTCCATATGGCACGAGAAAGCGGTCATGATAACATCAATATGGACATAATTATAGGACTTCCCGGAGAGGTTCCTGAGGATGTGGCAGATACTCTTAATAGGATAAAAGCGTTTAATCCAGACAGTCTTACAGTCCATACTCTGGCTATAAAGCGAGCAGCTCGTTTAAATGTTGAGATAGAAATCTATAAGGGCCTTAGGGCAGAGGGTGTCCCCGAGATGTTTGAGCTGTCAAGGGAGTATATGAAGGCTAACGATTATCTTCCATATTATCTTTATAGACAAAAGAACATGGCTGAAAATCTTGAGAACATTGGCTATGCAAGACACGGTAAGGAAGGGCTATATAATATCCTAATTATGGAGGAAAAACAGACAATTCTGGCCTTAGGTGCTGGTGCAATGTCCAAATTCGTATTTAATAACAGAAAGCGTATAGATCGAGTGGATAATGTTAAGAGTCCTAAGGATTACATCAGTAGAATTGATGAAATGATCAATAGAAAAAAAGATTTTTTATCTAAGAATCCAGACATATAGATATATCATGATATGATCTATGCATTATAGAGTATATCTACAATATACTTCTTATATATTGCACTTTCATAGTGTTTTGCCTTATAATATAGACAACATAATAAACAAATGGAAAGTTGAGGAGGCAAAGCCTCCGTT
>CAZODB010000012.1:4832-7402 GCA_964578425.1 uncultured Herbinix sp. | reverse complement strand
TGAGGAGGCAAAGCCTCCGTTGTATGTAGTTTCATATTTTTATATTAAGAGGAGGCTTGTATAGATAATGATTACACGAAGACCGAAAGGAACCCAGGATTGGTATGGTTCGGATATGTACAAAAGGACCATTATTGAGGAGATTGCGAGAAATCTATGTAAGAAATACAATATAAAAGAGATAATTACTCCTGCATTCGAGCATACAGTCCTCTTTCAGAGAGGCGTAGGGGAAACAACTGATGTGGTACAAAAGGAGATGTATACATTTCTGGACAAAGGGAATCGTAGCATTACTCTAAAGCCCGAGGGGACTGCAGGTGCTGTCCGAGCTTATCTGGAGAACAATCTATATGCAGAGAGCCAGCCTATAAAGCTGTTTTATATAACCCAGGCATTTCGCTATGAGAATCCCCAAAGTGGAAGGTTTAGGCAGCATCACCAGTTTGGTGTTGAGTTTTTCGGTTCGGCAGATCCTTTAGCAGAGATAGAGATAATTACTCTTTTAACTGAATTTATGGATAAGCTAGGACTAAAGGGAGTAAGCCTATATATCAATAGCATTGGATGTAAAAGCTGCAGAAAAACCTACAATGAAGCCTTGCTTAGCTTCCTTAAGAACCATGAAGATGAGCTTTGTGGCACCTGTAAAGAGAGGATGCTGAAGAATCCACTACGTGTTCTTGATTGTAAGGTACCTACATGTCACGAGATAATGAAGAGTGCTCCTAGGACTATCGATTATTTAGATGAGGAGTGTAGAGAGCATTTTAACGAGTTGCAGAGCCTTCTAGCTGAAATGGACATTCCTTTTAAGGTGGATTCGGGGATTGTAAGAGGCTTGGACTATTATACAAAGACGGTATTTGAATTTATCAATAGTGAAGGTCTTACACTGTGCGGAGGAGGAAGATACGATAATCTGGTCAATGAGATAAATGAAAAACAGGATATTCCCGCAGTTGGCTTTGGGTTTGGTATAGAGAGGATTATTAAGGAACTGGAAACAGAGGGAGTGAAGCTTGCTGACGAACCGGCAGTGGATCTATATGTGGGTATACTGGGCAAGGAAACAAAAGCAGCTGCTTATGGATTGGTTAAGAGACTAAGACTATCAGGCCTCATAGTAGAAACTGATTATATGGACAGAAGTGTAAAGGCACAGATGAAGTATGCAAATAAAATAGGTGCATTAAACACCGTGATAATCGGTACCGATGAATTGGCTGTAGGAAAGGCTAATATAAAAAACATGGACTCAGGCAATCAGACTGAGCTTACTTTAGACAAGATAGCAGAGCATCTTATTGGATAGAGAGGAGACCTATGAAGAAGGATGATTTAAGTCATATATGGTTATCACCCTTAATAAGCGACGGGATGGTTCTACAAAGAGATTCCAGAGTGAAGATATGGGGAAAAGGAGTTCCTAGTAAGGAGCTTAAACTGACTTTCATGCACAAGGATTATATTAGCTTGGTTAAGGAGGATGGAAGTTGGGAAATTGAATTAAATAATCTAAAGCCGGGTGGACCTCATGATTTGTATATATATCATGAAGGAGAAGAAAAGAATATAAAGAACATACTAGTGGGTGATGTATGGGTATTGGCAGGCCAATCCAATATGCAGATCCCTATAGATAGAACACTTGATTTATTCGAAGATGAGGTAAAGGGTTCTGATATTCCGGAAATCAGACAGTTTACAGTACCTATGGTTTATGATTTTCATAAGCCTAGCCTGGAGCTTAGTGATGGCGGTTGGGTGCCGGTTACTCCAGAGTCTATATATAGCTTTAGTGCTATCGGCTATTTCTTTTCCAAGAAGATTCATGATAAACATAAGATACCCATCGGATTACTCTTTACTGCCATAGGTGGAACGCCGGCAGAGGCATGGATTAGTGAAGGAACCCTAATGCATTTTGATAGATTCAAAGAGCTCTTAAATATGTGTAAGGATGATGCCTATGTCCATGATACAATGCAGAAAGAGAATGAAGACAATAACATTTGGTATAACAAACTGTATGAAGCAGATGAGGGTCTTAAGGATCTGCCCTGGTATAGTGAGGATTATAAGGAAAATGACTGGAAAGAAATCCAACTTCCTGCAGGCTTTCACGGGACAGATCTAGAGCCCATCCGAGGAACAGTATGGCTTAGAAAAGAGATTGATATTCCGGAGTATATAGCTGGAAAGGAAGGAAAGCTATATCTTGGCACTCTTGTAGATGGTGATGATACCTATATAAATGGTGTAAAGATTGGCAACACAGGATATATGTATCCTCCCAGACGATATATAATCCCTGACGGTCTTCTTAAGGCTGGTAAGAATACCATAACAGTTCGCTTGATCATGACTCATAGTATTGGTGGCTTTGTTAGCGACATGCCTTATTTTATTAAGGTGAATAATGAAGAGTTTTCTATATCCGGAGTCTGGAGGTATAAGGTAGGTGCTATAACTAACCCCCAAGGACCTTCTACCTTCTTCCAGTATAAGCCTACGGGAGTTTATAATGGAATGATTTACCCCTTACGTAATTATAGCATCACGGGAGT
>CAZODB010000012.1:0-4732 GCA_964578425.1 uncultured Herbinix sp. | reverse complement strand
ATGTACAATGATCTGCATCCGTGGGATAAGAAGAGTGTTGGCGAAAGACTTGCACTATGGGCTCTAAACGATGTTTATGGAGAAGACAATGTGTGTAGTGGGCCAATATATAATAATATTATTATAGAGGATAATAAGGCTAAGCTTTATTTTAATTATATTGGAAGTGGAATGGATATAAAGGGCAATAAATTAGAAAGCTTTGAAATCTGTGGTGAAGATGGAGTATTTCATCCCGCAGAGGCAACTATAGAGGGTGAGTACCTTCTTGTATGCAGTAAGAAGGTCTTAAGACCTCATAAGGTGCGTTATGCATGGGCTGACAATCCGGAGAAGGCTAATTTGTATAATAATGAAGGTCTTCCGGCGTCCCCATTTATTACCATTTAATTTATTAATTTTAGTATTATTATTTAATAGATAGGCAAATAAATTAGTCGATTATTGTATTGTATAAGGAGGAGACAATTTGATTAGACATATTGTGGCTTGGGATTTTAGAGAAGAGTTTTCTGATGATGAAAGCAGGGTGTATGGAGAGGAAATTAAGAAGGAGCTGGAGAATTTGAAGAACCTTATAGATGGAATTGTATCGATAGAGGTTTTGACAGATGCCATGTTCTCATCGGATGCGGATATACTACTGGATACGGTATTTGTTGATGAGGATGCATATAAGGCATACCAGACACATCCTGAGCATGAAAGGGTTGGAACTTATGTGGTAAGACCCAAAACCTGTAATAGAAAATGCTTTGATTACTATTTCGAATAAAGAGGAGATTAGAAGAATGGCAGAATCAATGAAGGGCTTACACAGAAGCCATAGGTGTACCGAATTATCTAAGCATAATATAGGAGAATCGGTAACTGTAATGGGATGGGTACAAAAAAGCAGGAATAAGGGCGGTATTATATTTGTAGATTTAAGAGATCGTTCTGGAATTCTGCAGATTATTTTTGAGGAAAGTGATGTAGGTAGTGTAGGCTTTGAGAAAGCTGAGCATATAAGAAGCGAATATGTTATAGCCGTTGTGGGTAAGGTGGAAGCCAGGTCAGGAGCGGTTAATGAAGAATTAGAGACAGGTGATATAGAGGTAAGAGCGAGTGATATAAGAATTCTATCCGAAGCTGATACGCCTCCTTTTCCTATAGAAGAGGAGAGTAGGACTAAAGAGGATTTAAGGCTTAAATATAGATATTTAGACCTTAGAAGACCAGATCTTCAGAAAAATCTAATGCTAAGAAGTAAGGTTGCCAATATAACCCGTCATTTCTTATCAGAGGAAGGTTTTTTGGAGATTGAGACCCCTATGCTTACAAAAAGTACACCTGAAGGAGCCAGGGATTATCTAGTTCCAAGCCGTGTGCATCCAGGGAACTTCTATGCTCTTCCACAGTCTCCTCAGCTTTTCAAGCAGCTGCTTATGTGTGCTGGCTATGATAGGTATTTCCAGCTGGCCAAATGCTTTCGTGATGAAGATTTAAGAGCGGATCGTCAGCCAGAATTTACACAGATAGACATGGAATTATCCTTTGTGGATATGGATGATGTTATGAATGTAAATGAAAGACTACTTCAAAGGATGTTCAAGGAGAGCATAGGTATCGATATAGAGCTTCCGCTACAGAGGATGACCTACGCAGAGGCCATGGATAGATTTGGCTCTGACAAGCCTGATATTCGCTTTGGCATGGAGCTTGTGAAGGTGTCTGAGATAGTAAAGGACTGTGGGTTTGGAGTGTTCACCTCTGCCCTTGAAAAGGGTGGCTCTGTTCGTGGTATAAATGCAGAGGGACAAGCCGATATGCCTAGAAAGAAGATAGATGCCCTAGTAGACTATGTTAAGGGTTTCGGTGCAAAGGGTCTTGCATATCTTGCAATAAATGAGGATGGAACATATAAATCATCCTTTGCTAAATTTATGACAGAGGCCGAGCTTGATGCGTTGGTAAAGGCTATGAGTGGTAAAGCTGGGGATCTACTATTCTTTGCTGCTGATGAGGATGAAATCGTATATGCTGTATTGGGTAATCTTAGATTGGAGCTTGCAAGGAATCTAGAGCTCCTGGATAAGGATGAATACAGATTCCTATGGGTAACGGAATTCCCACTTCTTGAGTATTCCGAGGAGGATAGAAGATTTGTGGCAAAGCATCACCCATTTACCATGCCTATGGACGAGGATATTCATATGCTAGATACTGATCCGGGTAAGGTCAGAGCTAAGGCTTATGATATAATATTAAACGGAACAGAGATAGGTGGCGGCTCCGTAAGAATATACCAAAGTGATATACAGGAAAAGATGTTTGAGGTTCTTGGATTTACCAAGGAGGAAGCATATGAGAGATTCGGATTTCTACTTAATGCATTCAAATTCGGTGTTCCCCCTCATGCTGGCCTGGCTTATGGTCTTGACCGCTTAATCATGCTTATGGCTAAAGAGGACAGTATTCGTGATGTTATTGCCTTCCCTAAGGTAAAGGATGCCTCTTGTATAATGACAGAAGCACCCAATGTCGTGGATGGCAAGCAGCTTAAGGAGCTGGGCATTCAGTGTCAGGCAGCAGAGAATAAGTAAGGGGAGTTATAATAGGCAAAAAGAGGTGGCAGCGATGGATACATTATTTATCTTTGTTACAGCTTATATGCTGATTATGAGTATTATAGGCTTTATGTCAATGGGAATGGACAAAAGACGATCCATGGATAAAAGAAAAGCTATAAAGAGAGGGTGGCGTATTCCTGAGCGCACCCTCATTTTAATTGCTTTTTTTGGGGGAGCATTAGGTTCCTTTCTTGGGATGAATTTGTTTAGGCATAAGACAAAGCATATGAAATTTAAAATTCTAATACCGTTAGCCTTGCTAGTTAATATATTATTGTGGGTTCAGATTAGCGGCTAGATTTACATCTGGAAACGATTTTGATTATCTAATATATTACCATCGCACTCACGCGCTTTGTATATTGCCAGCAAAGCTGGCCGCGTTCGGCGCGAGAGTTTCGCAAGCGAAACTCTTTCAAGCGAAACTCTTTTTTATGTTAAAGTATTGACATAAAAATCGTTTAATGATATCATTGCTTTAAAACGAAGACGCTTTAAAGCGTTAAATCGGCAAAGAACAATGGATAAGTGAGGGTGAAAATGTGGTTATTAAATTAATCTTTTTAGTATGCTTCTTTGTTATTATGATTGCTGTTGGAATATTTGCTAGGAAGCATGCAACGAATGTGGGAGATTTTGTATTGGGAGGCAGAGCGGTAGGGCCGTGGTTAACAGCCTTTGCATATGGAACCTCTTATTTTTCTGCTGTGGTATTTGTTGGGTATGCTGGACAGTTTGGATGGAAATACGGTATTTCAGCTGCTTGGATTGGTATAGGAAATGCATTTATCGGTAGCCTTCTAGCATGGGTAGTATTGGGAAGGCGAACACGGGTTATGACTAACCATCTGAAATCAGCTACCATGCCAGATTTTTTTGGTAGCCGCTTTGACAGCAATGGATTAAAGATTGCTGCATCTGCTATATCCTTCATATTTTTGGTTCCCTATACGGCATCTGTTTATAATGGATTGTCAAGACTTTTTGAGATGGCCTTTAATGTCCCTTATTGGGTATGTGTGTTATCGATGGCGGCCTTAACCGGTGTTTATGTAATTATGGGCGGCTATATGGCTACAGCTATCAATGACTTTATACAAGGAATTATTATGCTATTCGGTATTTTTGCTATTATAGGAGCGGTCCTAAGTCAGCAGGGTGGGTTCATAGCAGCGATTGGAAAGCTAGCCGAGATTGAAAGTGATATTCCATTAACATTAGGCCAGCAAGGGGCATTTACATCCTTCTTTGGCCCGGATCCCTTAAATCTTCTTGGGGTGGTGGTATTAACCTCCTTAGGTACATGGGGACTTCCTCAGATGGTACATAAGTTTTATACTATAAATAGCGAGAAATCAATAAAAACTGGAACTATTATATCCACTATTTTTGCTTTAGTAATAGCAGGAGGAAGCTACTTTCTTGGAGGGTTTGGAAGATTATTCGATAACCAAGCTATATATAATGAGCAGGGGGGTGTAATATATGATGCTATAGTACCTTATATACTTCATTCCTTACCTGACGTACTAATCGGTATAGTTGTTATATTAGTGCTATCTGCATCGATGTCAACCCTATCAAGTCTGGTATTGACATCCAGCTCTACACTTACTCTGGATTTTATTAAGGGATTTATATATAAGGACATGAATGAGAAGAAGCAGTTAGGAATCATGAGGTTATTTATAGTGTTCTTTATATCTGTCTCCGTAATACTAGCTCTAGATCCTCCCATCTTTATAGCACAGCTTATGGCTATATCATGGGGAGCCTTGGCTGGAGCCTTTCTTGCACCCTTTTTATATGGATTGTACTGGAAAAAGGTTACCAAGGCGGCGGTATGGGCTAGCTTTATATTAGGTGTCGGAATTACTACTACTAATATGTTTTTTGGTTATATTAGCTCCCCAATAAATGCTGGAGCTATAGCCATGATTGCGGGACTTGTGATAGTGCCTGTGGTTAGTATTCTTACACCAAAAATGAACAAAGATAAATTGGACTCTGTATTTGAATGCTTTGAGGAAACAGATAATAGAGATAAATGATTGAAATCATATAATATAGGGGGATGATGAGATGATTTGGGCTAAGGAAGAAACCCTACCAAGACAGGA